>JAHJRI010000395.1 GCA_018830885.1 bacterium
AACGGCTTTAATCTGGAGATAGGCTTTTATCTGGGGCCCCAATTCTTCAAGAGAGCCCCGGGATTTTAAATTATTCTTCAGATAAAATTCAGTGACCGCTTTATCAGATACATCCGGCTGAAAGCGCTGACCAAATTCAGGGTACTTTTCTGCCAGTTTCTTCAATGCGTTCATTTGAAGCTTTTGTTCCAGCCGGTTGTGAAGCTCCAGCCTGAGATCGTTGATCTGTTTGTCTTCAATCTCCTGAATCGTAACCGGTTGATTGTCCACATGTGCAATAATGTGATTTTTGTTATTGATCTCCGTTTCATTACTGGCTGCTTTCAGGGGAAAACTGACAGAAATGGCCATCATCATGACCAGGAGCGATAATCCAATTTGAGTACAGATGTTTTTCATTACTTCCCCGTCATGGTGACACTGGCAGCTTGTTTTCATATAATCGTTCTGTTGGGCATTTCATGTGAAAGAGCGTTAACTTTCTGTTTTCTGGCGAGAATCGCAGACTCATTCTCATTCTTCGTTGTGCCCGACAGAGCATGATGGTTTGCATGAGAACGCTGGATCAGGCTTCAAAGGCTGTAAGCAGTGAATCCTTGTCTTGAAAGAGATTTTGGATATCTTCGCCTATCTCTGCCGGGATCTTCTCCTTCTGCCGGGCAAACTGAAAGAAGATGTCCAGAGAGTGGATCATGGTCTCCATGTCTTCCTTCGTCGGGTTCATCAGTCGTATGAACCAGCCTTCCAGAAAATTTCTAAGTTTCCGGGCTTTCAAGTCCTGCAGTTGGGTGATCTCTTTCTCCTCACAGTAGTCGTTGACCAATACTTCAACATCCTCAAGGGTTCTTTCCCGGGTCTCTTCATCCAGGGTCAGTTCAGCGGCCAGGTATTCACCAAACTCTTCCAGTACTGCTTCAAAGGGCGATGCGACCACCGGGGCGAGACCTTCTGTCTCATCGTCAACCATTTCATTGACCATGGACTCTGTCGAGCGACCGGTCTGAATGGCACCTTCAAGACCTGATCCCTCCATTTTTTCCTGCAGGTAGTCAGCCCAGGTCTGATCGTAATTATTCAGCATCTGATTCAACTCTTTCAAGTCGATCTCAGTTTCCGGATGTTGAATTTGTGACCAGGTGCGATAAAACATCGCGACGATGATCTGATTCAGAAATGCAGGAGCTTCTTCCTGTTCCATAAAATACAGGATGGCATGAACCATCATGCTTTTATCGGCATTCTGAGCCTTTTCGAATCGAATCCGCATCGTCTGAAGGGTTTCCTTCAACTTTTGATTAAATTCCGGTGTTGCGATAGCCTCGATTTGATCAGGGGCCTTTTCATGTTCTGAAACCACCCGGTTCACTTCGTCTGCTGTAAAAGCGATGCTTTCCAGTTCAGGCTCAAATATCAGGCTGGGCAGATTCTTCAAATTCTGTTTAACTTTTGAAGGTGAGATTCGCCGTTGTGAAGGCTTCATTGCCTGCAATTTTCGTTTTGTAGCAAATTTCTTCTGTTGCTTATTCTTTTGCCGCTTGGCAATGCCTGCTTTCTTCTGTTTCTTTTTCTTAGCCATGGGATTTTGGTTTATTTTTGAAATCCAGGTCAGTGCGCAAAGGATTCAGACGAATTATCGGTTGCGTCACAGATCATCAGGTGATTACTGTAAGGAATCGGATGTGAAGGTAGCGACACTTTTTTAAAGGCTGATACGCAGGTGAGTGAACTGATTCAACCGTCGGTATCAAGAATGGGTGGTTGCTCAAATTCTCAGCCGTTGATATTCAAGAATACTCGAAAACCATAGATGAAATCAACCTAAATCGGGTGCGAGTTTGAGTAAAATAAAACCGGAATATGTGTGTCAATCCTGTGGTGCCAGGTTTCCAAAATGGACGGGTCGGTGCGGTCATTGTGGTGAATGGGATACCCTGGTGGAAAAGGTGCTGGAAACAAAAAAAACCTGGGTGGCATCTGAAAACCATCCCCAGTCTCTGGGGGCGATTACCGTCCATGAGTCCGAAGAGCGATGGGTAACCCAGGTCCATGAATTTGACAGGGTAGTCGGCGGGGGCATTATTCGCGGGTCTGTCGGTCTTTTGGGAGGCAGTCCGGGTGTCGGGAAATCAACCCTGATACTGCAGCTCCTGGCCCGCCTGGCAAAAAACCGGTTGAAAGTGCTCTACGTTTCAGGAGAAGAGTCTGCCAATCAGATCAAACACCGTGCAGACCGCCTGCTGATTCAGCAGGATAAGCTACTGGTACTCATTGCTTCCAACCTGGAACAGATCCTGGATTGCCTCAGGGCGGACCAACCTGACTTTGTTGTGATCGATTCGATCCAGACCCTGTACACGGACCAACTGACGGCAAGCCCCGGTACAGTGTCACAAGTGCGTGAATCGGCAGGGGTCCTGATGAAGCATGCGAAACAGACCAACACGGGAGTCATGCTGATTGGTCATGTTACAAAGGAGGGAGACATTGCCGGCCCCAGGACACTGGAACATATGGTGGATTACGTTCTCTATCTTGAAGGGGAAAAAAAGGAGCAGCAACGGATTTTGAGGTCCGTTAAAAACCGTTTCGGCACAGTGAACGAAGTCGGGCTTTTTAAAATGACAGCCAAGGGGCTGGTGGAAATCAGCAAGCCCAACTCGCTGTTTATCGATCGGTTTCTCTCGACGCATCCAGGAACTGCTGTTTTTTCAGCCAGAGAGGGTTCCCGCACCATTTTCCTGGAAATCCAGGTCCTGGTCGGTGATACCCAGCAGAACAATCCTGCCCGGACAGCCATGGGGATGGACCGAAACCGGCTGCAGTTGATCATCGCGGTTCTGGAAAAGCACTTGAATATGAATTTCAGTCATAATGACATTTACGTGAACCTGGCTGGCGGATTTCGAGTCTTTGAGCCGGCTATCGATTTGGCCTTGATGGCAGCACTGTTATCCAGTCATCTGAACGTTGCGCTGCCTGAAAAATCGGTATTTTTTGGCGAAATCTCGCTGACAGGGGAGTTCCGAAGCGTTTCAGGTATGGAGGAGCGCCTGTATGAGAGTCAGCGCTGTGGCTTTAAGCGGGTCTTTCTGCCTGCTCAGAGTCTGAAACCCTCCGGCATGTCAAACTTGACGATTGAGGTCAACCCGGTCCGCGATATTCATGAGCTCAGGGAGGTCCTGGCGTGAAAATGGAAGGTGAAACAAAGAGAATGGTTTTAATAAAAAATGGCGAAACCGTACGAGATTGATGGAAATAAATTAAGACTCCAGATACAGGTTCAACCCCGGAGTTCATCCAATCAATGGGGCAGAGTCGTCGATCATCAGTGGATTCAACTCCGCATCACCTCTGCCCCGGTTGATGGTGCCGCGAATAAGAGCTGTCTGAAACTCATTGCCAAGCGTTTTAAAACAGCAAAGTCGATGGTCAATATCGTCCGGGGTGAAAAGAGTCGATACAAAACGATTACGATCGAGGGCTGCGACCCGGAACGTTTGCAGGCGTTTTTGGATGATTACCCGATTGCTTGAATTTCCGGTTCAGATTTTTGCTGATGGCTGCCTCGGCACCTTCAAACCGGGAGTAGATAGCCCCCTTTGCATCGTGAGAGATGACTGTCGCCAATATTTTTGATTGACTGCTTTCCGTGATCGTCAGGGTAATAAAAAAGTCTATGGAAAAAGGAACAGTCCTGAAAAAAGACCCCTTCTGAATTTTCAACGGCAGGCTGCCTGCTTCGTAAAACTGTCTGGCCCAGATCAGTAAGCCTTGCAGACAGGCATCGTCGGCAAAATAATTGAACCCATCCAACGGGAATTGTCCCTGGTTTTTCTCTCCTGATGCCGGCGTATTGCATCTGAGAACGAGCTTATTCCGATCGATCTGCAGCAGATGGGTCACATTTCTGAACATCGGCCCGTGGAACAGGGTTCCATTTGTATAATACTCGGCCGCGGGTTGTTCAACGACCGATTCAATCGCCAGTTCAGGCAGGGTTTGCACGGTATCCCTTTTCCTGGAGAGGAAAACCCGGGATCCGTAATGGAATACGGGTTTTCCCTGGGGGTTCCGGCTGGCGATACGGACATCAAATTCAACCCCACCATCCGTTTCATTCTTGCGGATTTCTTTGATATCCACGAAAACCGGCTTGTCGGCCGGATCATTGAATATGATTCCTTTAAAAACCTGAGCATTTTCAAAAGTGTGGAGCTGGAATCCGGGATAGAGACGTGCACAACTGTCGGCCATCCAGGAAACGGCTGTTATCAGTGGCAGAACGGGTTCACCATCGATGGTGTGGTCCTGTAGAAAGGGATTTAAAGCTGGTGACAGCGTTCTGCAGATTCGATAGCTTTTCAAATCGGATGTCAGTTTTCTGGGGGTGGTCATTGAGCTGCCGATAACCACTTGTGCAGTATCCGCCAGGTCTTGACTCAAACCGTCCACCATCATTGTTGTACCGACAGGAACCGGGATGATTTCGATCTGCCGTTCGAGAAAGAGATTTTTCAAGGCCGGTGTCACCATTCCGCCATCCCAGGGCCCCCAGTTATACGCGATGACATGGCAGGCCGGGAAGTGGTGTTTGAAACTGTACGAAACCTTGTTGAGAATTTCATTGGCCGCAGCATAGTCTGATTGTGCTTCATTGCCGTAAAAACCCGCAGCCGAAGAGAATAATACCAGATAGGTCAGTTTTTCCAGAGAAACGACGTTGAGCAGGCTGTTGAGCCCGCTGATTTTTGTTGCATAGACGGTTTCAAATTCCGCTGCCGTTTTGTTTTCGATGAGCTTGTCGGCCAGCACCCCGGCACCATGAATAATGCCGGTGATGGTTCCAAGTTCCGCGATAACCGGTTTTAGTTTCTGCGCCAGGGTCACACCGTCATTGATATCGGCGGAAAGATAGGTTACCATGCTGCCCGCGGACTTGATTTCACGAATGGTGTGGTTGATATCCCGGCCGGCAATGATCTGTCTAAGCCTGGCAGCGATTTTCATTGGTGTCGGCTTTTCCCCGTCCGCGATAAATGCGTCCATACACCGTTTTTTCAATTCAGTGTCATCGAAACAGTTTTTTGCCCAGTCAGGTTCTCCAGGGGGGATTTCCGATCTGCCCAGCAAAATGAATCTGCAGCGGTATCGCTTCGCCAGTTCCATAACACAGGCGGCAGTGACTCCCTTACCACCGCCACTGACGAGAAATACGGACGATGTATCGATTCTGGCATCAGCCAGATGGACTTGTGTGGCCACACTCTGTGTATCAGCGGTTAATGTGCATCGCCCGGTTGAGGCGTATCCGACTTCCGTGATTCTGCTGTCAGAATCCGACATTTCTGCGACGATTCTGTCAGCGGCTTCTGAATCCTTGATCTCCGGGGACAGATCGATGGCCCGACAGAAAACGGCTTCCCATTCAATATTGGCAGTCTTGAGCAGGCCGTTCAACCCACCGGCAAGCGGACTGGCATCATTGTCCATCTGGTATCCCAGCCTTCCATTGATCCGGGTGACGGACATGAATACCGCACGCTGTCTGGATGCCGCCTCGGTTAAAGGTCTGGCCAAGTGTTTCGCAATTAGAAAAACCTGTTGCAATATCTGTTTTTCAACATCAGCAAATCGTTCTTTAGCGGAAAGATCAAAACTTCGTCGGGGATGGAGGTGGATAAAAGCAGCGATGGGTCCGTCTGTCTCTTGTATCTGCTTGAGGGTTTCTACCAGAGTTGTCTCGTCAGTATCTTTCAGCGCAACAACACGGGCTGTGCCGGACTGGGTCTTGCCAGGCGTGATCAGCCCGGTTGGAAGCCGCAGAACGACAATGTGTTGCCAGCCTTTTTTCCCCAGGGCGTCGATCAACGCCAATGTCATCGGTGTGCCGTCATCACTCACGAGGCATACGGCATCCCCGTGGGGAACGCTTTCGAGCAGGTCCGGTGCTGGAAGCTGTTTCAACCGGACTGTTTTTCGCTCAATGGGGTGGATCAGTTCTTCAGTTTTTTTTTTGATGCGGGTACTGCCGTGGTTTCGGTTACCTGGGTCATCCTGTCGATAATCTGGGCCAGGGTGCGCAGTTCAGAAAGCTCCTCGGGGTTAATTTCCGGAAGTTCTGGAAGTCGCTCTTGAATACCGTTGAGAATTTCAACCCGCTTGATTGAATCAATTCCCAGGTCTGCTTCCATATCCATATTCAGTTCCAGCATTTCAGACTGGTATCCGGTTTTTTCACTGACCACTTCCAGCAATGTTTGGGATAGTGTGGCTCGATCGATCCCGGTTCCTGAGATAGCGGCCGGAACAGCTGCGAATGTTTTGCCGGGAATGTTTCCGGTTTGGGAAGCAGGCACCATGTGCGCAACAATTTGCGCCAGAGTCCTCAGTTCGGATAGATCTTCCGGATTGACCGCTGGCAGATCAGGCAGTTTTTCCTGGATACCGTTGAGAATTTCGACCCGTTTGATGGAGTCAATTCCCAGATCGGCTTCCATATCCATGTTCAGTTCCAGCATTTCGGACTGGTATCCAGTTTTTTCACTGACCACCTCCAGGAGTATCCGGACCAGGCGGTCTCTGTTCATCCCCCCGGCATCATTGGCTGAAGGTGTTTTTACCGATTGTTCCTTTTGTGAAGACGCACCGATGCCACTTTCTTTTTGTGGTGACATGTGATCGATCACCTGTCTCAGTGTTCTCAGCGCGGACAGCTCTTCCGGATTCACGGATGGCAAGTCCGGCATCTTCTCCTGGATACCGTTGAGTATCTCAACCCGTTTGATGGAGTCGATTCCCAGATCCGCTTCCATATCCATATCCAGTTCCAGCATTTCAGCCTGGTAACCTGTTTTCTCGCTGACCACAGCCAATAATGCTTTTTCAAGGGCTTCCTGGGTGTTCTTCGGGTTGGACGTGCTGGAATCTGGAGCCGGCCTTGGCACCGGTGGGATGTAGGATTCAGTCATGGGTGCCGGTGGAGGCGTCGTTGGCATGGTGACGGGAGGCCTCGGGGGTGCTGTGACTGTCGAATGGTAGACCGGTTTTTGCAGAGGTGGGGATGAGAGCGGCTGAAACTGGCCGTTCGAACCGGTTACCAGGCTCTGCTGTTGTCTCAGAATTTCAAATGAGTTCTGTGAATATGCCGCCTGCTGTTGCAGATACTGTTCATGTATATGGAGTGTATCTCCCTGGTGTTTGTGAAATTGGGCGATGCTTTGGGCCACTTCCGGTGACATGGCAGTCGATCCGGCCTGAATCTGTTGCTGCATGATCTGGAAGAAGCTCCTGGAGTATTCACTCTGGCTGTTCAGAAACTGTTCATGGAGATGCAGGGTTTCGCTCTGATGATGATGGAAATTGGCCAGGTTGCGCTCAAGGGTTTCAATGGCAAAGACGGATCCTTCTCTCCTCTGGTCTGTCTGAGGTGTAATGGTGATTTCTGTTTCTGTTCTGGTCATTGCTGGTTTTTGAATCTCTGTTGAGACAATCGGTTGAGGCGCGGGAGGTATCCCAGATTGGATTTTGTGCCCGTCGTTTAAGGCCTCTTCAAATGCCTTTTTGGTTTTTTCACTGACGTAATTCATTCCACCAAGTTGCAAGGTCATGGCTGTTTTCTTGATTTCCCTGGTTTCAGGAATGCGTTGATACGGGTCGATGTCACCGATGGGCAGCCCGGCTACCCTCAGACGCATGACGGCTTCCCGAAATTGACGGTCACTGTCTTTTTTGGCGCTGGCATTCAAGGCCACAGAGATATAGTTTTTTCCCTGAAGAATATTGTCAACGAGTTTTGAGAGAATACTCTGGGGGCCAAATTCGATAAAAATGGTTCCGCCGTCATTGTAAATGTTTGCAATCTCATCCTTGAACCGCACAGAATTCAAAATATGATCCTGAAGTGTCGTCTGGATCACTTTCGGATCTTTGCTGTATGGCTTTCCGCTGGCGTTGGAATATACACTGCATTGGGGTTTGGAAAACCTGGCGGCTTTAATGGCGTCGGCAAATGGTTTTTGGGCATGTCCAACCAGTGGTGTATGAAACGCTGCGGATACACCTAGGAGAACAGTGCGGTACTTCAGTTTTTTCAGATGCTTCTGGACCGCAATCACATCATTCGTGGGACCTGCCAGGACCACCTGATTTCTGGAATTCATATTGGCGATGGTGACTTCCGGGAAATCGGTGATTTCTGTTTCGAGGTTCTCAACATCTCCCATCACGGCCAGCATACTGCCGGCGTCAAAATTGGGATCATCCGGAGCGGCCATTGCCTTTCCCCGGGCCTTCGCCAGTTTGAAATAATCCTTGGTGGTCAAGACATTCGCTGCCCAGAGTGCGGTCAACTCTCCAAAACTGTGTCCGGCAACAAAATCCGGTTTTAGGCCCGCCTGGCTGAGTATCTGCATCTGCCCGGCGCTGAACACACCAATCGCGGGCTGGGCATTTTCTGTAAGCTGTAGTCGCGACGCCTGTTCCTTTTTCTCATTCTTATCGAAACTGGGCGGAGGGTAGACAATATCTGAAAGCGGGTTGAGTCCCTCTTCGATAAAGAGTTCGTCCATGGCAATCTGACTCTCCATCAACGGTGGGAAATTGTAAACAAGCTCTTTTCCCATGTCGATGTATGGCGATCCCTGCCCTGCGAACAGAGCGACCACTTTCCCCTTGGGATCAATACCCGTCTTTCTGAAGAAAACGCCCTGGGGCAGATCCCATAACTCATCTTCCCCCTTTTCCCTGAGCGTTTCGATACCCCGTTTTAAAAGTTCAGCCGCTTCTGCAGCGGAATCAGCGACAAACCCGATCCGGGCATAGTCCTCTGCAGGTTGAATGGTACGACTGGAATCCGAAAACCGGTAAAAAGTCTGCTCTGTCTGATCGGTCTCCAGTTCCTCAAGCGCTGTTTCACAGACTGAAAGGAGTTCTCCTGCTGTTGTTGCGGAGAACAAAAACGGTTGAGGAACCAAATGCATGCGATATTTGCCCGTCGCCTTTCGCTCGTATTCTTCCAGGATAAAATGGAAATTGGTGCCGCCAAAACCAAATGCGCTGATGGCAGCTCTTCTGGGTGGGCTGCTGTCCGGGTGAATCCAGGGGCGAACGGTCGTATTGAAGTAGAACGGAGACGATTCCAGATTGAAATCCTTGTTGGGCTCAGTGATGTTTATCGTTGCAGGCAGGATCTTGTGATAGAGGGCCAGTGACGTTTTTATGATACCGGCCGATCCGGCCGCGTTTTTGGTATGCCCGATCTGCGATTTGACACTTCCCAGGGCGATCCGGTTTTTCCGCGTATCACGGCCCTCAAAAAACCCCTTCAATGCGCTGACTTCAGCCAGGTCTCCTGCAGCGGTCCCTGTACCGTGTGCCTCCAGCAGGTCGATCGTTGCAGGTTCGATCGCAGCATCTTTGTAGGCCCTCTCCAGCGCCAGTATCTGACCTTCGGCATTCGGTGCGTAAATACTCTTGAACCGTCCGTCACTGGACGAACCATTGCCTTTGATAACGGCGTAAATGCGGTCGTTATCTCTTTCCGCATCGACAAGGCGCTTCAGAAGGACCATCCCGATGCCCTCCCCCATAATCATCCCGGAAGAATTAATATCAAATGGCTGGGAGTTTTCGCCGGCTGAAAAGGCCTGGGTTTTGCTGAAACAGAGAAACATGTAGGGTGAGTTGTCGGTATCAACACCTCCGGAAATCATCATGTCAGCACGATAATCGAGCAGTTCACTGATGGCCATGCGGATGCCGCTGAAGGAGCTGGCGCAGGCGGCGTCTACCACACAGTTGGTGCCACCAAGATTGAGGCGATTGGCAATCCGCCCCGCGACAATATTACCCAGTGCTCCGGGAAAAGAGTTCTCTTCCCAGCCGACATACGCCTTTTTGATTTTTTCAACGATAATCCGCGTGTCTTCGTCCGATACCCCGCTGCTTTTAAGTACTTTTTCCCAGATCGGATACTGCAGTCGCGAGATGAGGGGAATCATCAGTTTCTGTCCTCCTCCCACACCCAGAATGACACCCGTGTTTTTACGCACCGCATTTGAGGCATCATCATACCCCCCGTCCTTCATCAACTGTTTGGCCAGGATGAGGGATATCAATTGATGGACATCTGTTACCTCCAGGATATTGGGCGGCAGCCCGAACTCCATGGGATCAAAATCGATGTTGGGTATAAACCCGCCTCTTTTACAGTAGGTCTTGTCTTCCGCTTTAGGATCCGGATCGTAATAATCTTCGATATTCCATCGTGATGGGGGGACTTCCGTGATGCAGTTGATCTCTTTGACAATATTATCCCAAAAAGCGTGCAGATTTTTCGACTGGGGAAAAATGGCTGACATGCCAATAATGGCAATCGGTATCTCCCGCAGTCTTGAGTGTAGTTCTTTATCCGTTTTGTTGTGTTTACCCGGCATAAATATCTCCAATGGTTCTCCAGTTTGCATAAAATCCCGGACGATCTGGCAAACCTGTGGCGGCGGTAGCTAAGGACCTGAATGGTGGGGTTCAGAGTGATACCGCTGTTTGTTCAAATCGATGAATGCTGCCGGCTTTTGCCGGTAATCGGTTTTTTGTGTAACTGGTTGCTTACTCCCCTTTCATCATGCGGTCTGATTCATACCAGTCTGACCGTTTGCAGGGATGTGCTGATAAAAGTCTGGTTTATCTTCCTTTTTACCACTAAAAAAAGAAATCGGCAATGCGGTTGTCTCTCCCTGGAGTGCGGATCTTTTCTGGCAAGTGTTTCAGCCCGATCCGGGTTCCACCTGGGGTTCTATTTTTTTGGGATCCAATTTTCTGTCAACTTCAACAGGTGATGCATAAATGATTCCCGGAAACAGGCAGCGAAAAGCCAAAGGGAAATCTGATCATGGGAGAAGAGGGGAAATTTGACCCGGTATTCAAAAAGAATGACCGGGTATTGGGGAAATCAATGTTTAAGCTGGGCAGCTGTTATGATGTCAAGAACTGGATATGTTCTTTGTTTTTGACGTCGATTTTGACGGTCGACGGCTTCTCGCTCTCTTTTTTAACGGACTGTTCGACGGTTTTCTGTTCCACCGTCGATTCCTCGTCTTTCTTCTTGCGTGCCAGAAGATTGATGGCTGACGAGGTCATTTCCGAAAGAGCCTGTTTTCTGTTTCTGGCCAACCGGTCTGTTGCCCCGGTGAGCATATCCTTGTATGCAATCTCAAGACGGTCCATTTCGTTGCAGAGGGAAGTCAGAATGTTGACACTGTCTTCTGTTTCATTCCCTTCCACGGAAAAATACCCTTCCGGAGGAAGTGCATTTAAGGGTTTTGCTATTTTTTTCTGGAAATTGGAAATGGCCGTTTTCGGCAGTTCCTTTCCTTGCTGCAGCCGCACGATTTCCATCACAAACTTTAAAAGGGTTTCCCGCTTGAGCACATCGACCGAACAGTAGCTTAAGAATTTCTGGTAGCTTTCAAAGTAACTGCTGGGAACCATGAGGATGCAGTTCACCGGATTCTGAACTTCCAGGGTCGATATTTCGAGGTCAAGCCCTGTTGCGGGATCGTCATGGACCAGCATCACAAAATCAAATGCTTCTTTGAAAAAACAATTGAGATTGGTCGCCGTTTCGATGGAAAAACTGATATTTTCCGGAAGGTGGTATTTCACCATGAGCGGGGAAAACCCCTCTTTTTGAATCTCTCCGCCAGCCGTCTTGAGTATGGATGAGATAGCCAGATATTTTTCCAGATAGGAGTCCCAGCGGATGCCGACCCGATCAATCTCCAGGATAAAGGCGATCATGATTTCATTATTGGCGACTGATTTTTCGTATTTAAAAAACTCCCAGTGGGTCTGCAGGAGTTCATAAATCGCTTCTGATACCTTTTTCAGGGCACTGAGGTCGTTTATAAAATCAGCTTTGAAATCATTGGTCTCGATAAACTGCTCAAGCTTGATATTTTCGGCCAGGAATTGTTTTTTGGTTTTCTCAACAGTTTGGCAGTAGGTCTGGTCAAAGAGCCGGGGGCGGATTTCATTTTGTAAAAAATGTCCCAGAGTTCCCGCTTCCACGTGTTTTCCAAAACTGGAGAAAAAATCGTTACAAAGCTGGGTATAAAAACCGAAGGTTTCCTGCATAAGTTTGAAAAACCCATCACTGACAGGAATGGTCTTTTTGAACTGTTTATGTAAGTCGCTGATTAACAAGGGAGCTCCAATGCTAGTAGGACGGTTTGTTTTTGAATTTGCTATTGATCTCTCGATATCTCTCAATTGACCAACTCTGTTTTGGAAAAAAAGTAGGCGATTTCTTCAGCCGCTGTTTCCGGGGCATCGGAACCATGCACGGTGTTTTCACCCACCGAGTCTGCAAAATCTGAGCGTATCGTTCCTTTGGCGGCATCTTTCGGATTGGTTGCACCCATGATCTCCCTGTTTTTGGCGATGGCGTTCTCACCTTCCAGAACAGTCACCACAACCGGTCCGCTGGACATGAACAGAGTCAGTTCTTCAAAAAAAGGCCTCTGCTGGTGAACGGCATAAAACCCCTCAGCTTCTTTTTTGCTCAGGTGCACCATTTTCATAGCGGTAATCTTCAAGCCGGCCGATTCAAACCGGCCGAGTATATTTCCGATAACACCTCTTTTCACACCATCAGGTTTAATGATAGATAAAGTTCTTTCCAAAGTCATTCTTTCTCCTTCATTTATTGGATCGTTATTAATATTGTCAGGGGGTTTTTGTTTTTCTCTTCTTGAATAGCAGTTTTCCCCGATTGGCAAAATGATTGAAGTCCGTATTTGATCGCTTTTGTAGGCGCAGTCTGTTCAATACTGCCAGACCCCCAGTTTCTGCTGTCTGGCCAGCTGTTGGGCCTGCATGAATTCTTTGTCCAGAGGGGACTTCCCACGGTCGATAAAATAGAATGAAAGTCCCTGCTGAACCATCCAGAGATTGACATTCCGGACACGGTCGCCATCCTTTGTTTTGACCGTATGCAGCAGGCTGCCGGTTAAACGTCTTGATCGTTCTTCATAGTTGATTTCAGCAAGGACATTTCTGTTTTGGAGCTCATTACCCAGTGTCTGGATGACATATTTTGCCCATTGCTGCCTGAATCGTCGACTTCCGTTGACCGAAGCCTTCGGAGAGACGTATGAAAGATTCAAAAGCAGGGTTTTGGTTTTATCATCCCGGTTACTTCCCGAAAGGCTGGATGCCAGTATCATATAGGGCTTTCGCTCCTCGATTCTGATCCAGACCGATTTGGCGTCCTCACCAATCCGCGCAACTGTGCAACTGATCGTCTGTGTTTCACCGGGACGCGGGGCAAAAACCTGTTGGGATGCGTCTGTAAATCCCCTGCGCCTGGGTTTGACGTATTTATAGGTATGGGTTTTTTCATCATAGTACCCCCCGTCTTTATCCAGTTCCCGTTTGCAGCCAGTCATGACTGAAAAGAGAGCAAAAATCAGGCAGGCAATTCGAACCGGCTTTCCAAGTCTCATTATTCAACGGTTTTCAGGGTTGCGGAGGGCTTATCCGAAAGACGCTTTCCCTTGCTTTCTTCTTGAAAATAATTCATTCTTAGCAAAGAGTAAATCGATAATTTTCGGTTGTGGATGAAGACCGGTTTTATTTATCCAAGGGGAATCATGTTTTCTGGCAAAGCTCAGTTTCTGATTGCCATGCCGTCATTGAAAAGCCCCATATTTTCAAATTCGGTGATCTTAATGGCAGAGCATAAGCATTCTGGGGCGTTGGGGTTTATCGTTAACCTGCCAACGGGGACCCAGGTCAGTGATGCTTTAAAACTGATGAACTTCGAGCATCAGCAGCCACTGGAAATTCCGATCTTATTTGGGGGCCCTGTCCAGACAGATTTTTTCTGGGTTATTCACTCGGCTGATTTTTCTGCTGTTTCCACCATAAAGATCCACGAGCAGTTTTATCTGACATCGGCTCAGGAAATCATGCCTGTGCTGAACGATATTACCTGCCCTGAAATATTCTATGCGGGTGTCGGCTATTCCGGCTGGGGCGCTCAGCAACTCGACCGGGAGATTGAAGAGGGATCCTGGTGGCTGGGAGAGTTCGATGTCGATTTGCTGTTTAATATTGAGATAGCCGAGCGCTGGAACGAAGCATTTAAAAGTCTTGGCGCCGATCCGGAACATCTCATAGACCGCAGTGACCCGATGGACCCCACCATCAATTGACAGCTGGCTGACGAAATCAGAAATATGCTACATGAGTTCCAGGATCTCAGATAAAATCCTGCCATTGGTGATCAGCACGGCTTCAGGATAAAGCCCGGGTCTGCCTGAAAAATCCGTCACTGTCGCCCCGGCCTCCGCCGCAATTAAAGCGCCTGCAGCAACATCATAAATATTCAGCTGCTGTTCCCAGAATGCGTCCAGTTGTCCGTCTCCCACAAAACAGCAATCCAATGCGGCAGAACCGAATCTGCGCTGATCCATGGTTTTCATGGCGATGCGACTGAAACGGGCCAGATTGTTCTCTGCCAGGTTTGCCCGAAGACAGGCGAATCCTGTGCCCACCATGGCTTTTGCCAAAGTGGTGGTGTTGGAAGTCTGGATTTTCTCGCCGTTTCGGGTGGCTCCGTTCCCTTTTTCAGCCTGGTAAAGATCTTTGAGCAAAGGCGCATAAACGGCTCCCTGGCGAATTTCACCGGCTTCTTCCAGGGCAATACTGATGCTCCAGAAATATTGCCCATGGATAAACGAATGGGTACCATCAATGGGGTCGACAATCCAGCGGGATTTGGATCCCATTGTTTCGGCACTCTCCTCTCCCAGAAAACCAAAATCCGGTGTGGCGGCTATCAGTCTTTTCCGGAGAAAGTTTTCAACTGAAATATCCGCTTCTGTCACCAGGTCCTTGGCCCCCTTTTCCGTGATATGAATGGTCTTCAGGCGGGACTGAAACTGAAGGGCGATCTCTCCGGCTTCTAAAATGACCTCTTTTATGAGCTTCTGCATGGTTCAGGTATGATCCAATTCCGGGCGGGTGTTTGGATGACGGTTAAAAGCCCCGTTTTGAAACACCCGGCCCTGAATCTTAAAACGTGTCTTCAAATTCCGGAAACGATCGGGAGAACTCTTTTACCTTCGCGCCGATGGCTTTGACCTGCGCTTCGTCGCTGATATGGGTCAGCACCTGGTCGATGAAGTCCGCAACGGTGACCATGTCCGCTTCTTTCAACCCCCTTGTGGTCAATGCGGGGGTCCCCAGGCGAATACCGCTGGTGACAAGGGGGCTTCTGGTTTCGAAGGGCACCGTGTTGCGGTTGGTGGTAATATTGGCCAGATCCAGCACATTCTGAGCATCCTTCCCGGTAATGTCTTTGTTGGTCAGGTCCACCAGCATGAGATGGTTGTCCGTACCACCGGATGTCAGGTGATACCCCCTTTCCATCAGAGCTCCGGCGAGTGCCTGTGCGTTGCTGATAATCTGCCGGGCATACATACGAAAGGCTTCTGTTTGAGCCTCTTTCAGGGCCAGTGCTTTGGCAGCAATCACGTGACAGAGCGGTCCGCCCTGGATACCGGGGAAAATTTTTGAGTTCAGCTTTTTAGCATAGTCCGCGTCACATAAAATCAAGCCGCCTCTGGGTCCCCGCAGGGTTTTATGAGTTGTTGTGGTGACATACTGAGCATGTGGGACCGGGTTGTCGTGTACCCCGGCGGCAATCAGCCCGGCGACATGCGCCATGTCAACCATAACGACTGCCCCCACACTGTCCGCAATTTCCCGAAACAGTTTGAAATCAATAGACCGCGGATAAGCGCTGGCACCGACGATGATCAGCTTGGGCTGATGTTCTTTGGCGAGCCGGGCCACCTGGTCGTAATCGATGCGCTGGTCCTCTTTTTTAACGCCATAATGGACAATCTTGTAAAGACTGCCGGAAAAATTAACCGGCGAACCGTGGGTCAGGTGACCGCCATGGGAGAGATCCATCCCCAGGACAGTATCCCCTGGCTGCAGTTCTGCCATATAAACGGCCATATTGGCCTGGGAACCAGAGTGAGGCTGCACATTGGCGTGATCTGCTGAAAAAATCGCCTTGGCTCTGGAGATGGCAAGATTCTCGGCAATATCCACATACTCGCATCCGCCGTAATACCGTTTTGCGGGGTACCCCTCGGCATATTTATTGGTGAGCACCGACCCTGTGGCTTCAAGGACACGCGGGGAAACAATATTTTCTGAGGCGATGAGTTCCAGTTTGTCAATTTGTCGTCGTTTCTCTTCTTCGATGGCTGTATAGAGTTCGCTGTCAAACTCCTGTATCGTTTTCATTCTTTTTTCCTAGATGGCTGATGAGTAATGGAAGTCTGCAGGTGGATGGGGCTGCTGACAAATGATTGAATAAAAGCTGAGATCTATACCAAAACGGAAAAGGAGGATTTAGTCCAGCATCTGGATTCGTGTCAGATGTCGGTCCCCCGCAAAGTCCGTATTCAACCAGGTCATCAAAATGTCTTTGGCTGTATCAACCCCCAGGACCCTGGCGCCCATGGCAAGAATGTTTGAATCGTTATGTTCTCTTGACAGTCTGGCAGTCAGATGGTCGTGACAGAGCGTTGCGCGAATCTTTGGAAACCGGTTGGCTGCAAGGGACATTCCGATGCCGGTTCCACAGATCAGTATGCCCCTGCTGAATTCACCGGCAGCGATTTTTTTTGCCACGCGCTGGGCAATTTCAGGATAGTGAACCGACGTTGTATCGTAACAACCAACATCGGTTACGTCGAATAACAGCTCTGTTAGGAGCTCTTTTATTATCTCTTTCAGATCAAAACCGCCATGATCAGAACCGATGATTATTTTTTCAGTCATGTACAATCTCAAAAATCATGTAAAACGAATTTACATTTACCATTCGTGGTTTTAGACTATTATAGTCTTCACAAAAGTGACGACCTGCCGATAAATGGGGTTATCCCAAAATGCTAACGATTCAGCCGAAAATTGACAACCCCAAACTCCGGTGATTCATGATGCAGGTACCGGTGTAGACCTGTAAACAGCGTCACGGGCCGTTGCTGGTCTCAATCACCGGGGAATGATCCATTTTTCAGCAGTCATGGGGATAAGCTCCATCTAATGTGCTGGTCTGATCGAGATCCAGAGCGTGATATGAAAAAAGCGAAGTGCACTGTCTGTAACGATACGAGAATTGAAATTGTCCCCAAGGGGCGATTTGCCGTGGCTGATTTTTGTTCCAGTTGCCACGGAAGCTGCAATCTGTGCGATGGCACCGGTTTTATTTTTGAAAATGACGGCCTGGGACGAGAGCATGCTCAGCGATGCCAGTGCCAGGATCTTGCCTATCGTATCATGTTGTACAATAACGCCCAGATTCCCAGTCAGTTCTATGATGCAACCTTTGAAAATTTTGATATTTCCGGAAGTCCTTCCCTGAAAGCGGCGCTGGCAACAGCTCGGTTTTCATTTAAAAATTACCAGAACGGAAAATGGGAGGGGCTGCTGTTTATGGGGGGTGTGGGTGTCGGAAAAACAAGACTGGTCAGCACCATCCTGAGGGAATATGCCCTGAAATATGGAATTCCCTGTTTGTTCAGGGAGTTTTCAAGCCTGTTGAGTGAAATCAAAAGCGGCTATGATCACGGGTTGTCTGAAATGAGCGTCCTGGAAACGATCAACAATATTGAAATCCTGGTTATCGATGAATTGGGGAAAGGAAGAAAAAGTGATTGGGAGATAAACATTCTTGATACCATTATTTCCAATCGCTATAACATGAGAAAAACAACCATCTTTACGACCAACTACACGGATTCAAAATCGACCAGTTATGGTGATGTTGTCCTGCAAAAGGACGGAAAGGGCGGGATGATTGAATCGGAAAAACGGGAAACGCTTGAACAGCGGGTATACTCAAGAATTTATTCCCGACTGAAAGGCATGTGTGATTTTATCCTCATGAAGGGGCCCGATTTTCGAGATCCCCAGAGCCGCTACTCTTCCTGATCAGTATGAATCTAAAGTGCTTTTCCTCTTTGGAACTTCGCGAGATTGATCTCTATCCGCTCCATAAATTCATTGATGTTGTCTCGGGAAAGCAGAATATCGTTGCGGTCTGGCATGACGGCAAAGATATACTTGACATATTCCGGAAGCAGGTGCAACAGCATTGAGTTGTCCGGATCCTTGATCTGTTTGGTCATAAAAGCATTAATCTGATCCAGAGACATTTTCCGAAAAGTGGGGGTATATGCTCCCACGTCCTTCTCCAATTCGGCGGTGACATCGCTGGGATAAAATGGGGTAAAAACGACCCTTGAGCAGAAAAGCTGGGCATAGGTAAACATCATTGCCCCCACCAGGATGCCTTCCAGCAGACCGATCGCGCCGAGTCCCAGGAATCCGATGCCAATCGCCCCGAGCCCCATAAATATGGCTAGAATCTGCAGGGTAATTCGGACCTTCTCAACGGCCAGGTATTTAAAGTTGTACCGTTTTTCAACCCAGAAAAGATACAAACCGTGTTTAAAAGGGGCACTGGCTGTGATGACCTCTTCCGCGTTGGCCTCTCTCTCCCGCAGTTCTTTTTCCAGCACCTTCTTCTTTTCAAGGGCATGCCGGTTCATAATGTCCTGGATAACATAGCGACGCGTGCTGCGCATGCGGTCGGCCAGGATAATGATGAATTCGTTCGGGTTTTTCTGATTCAGTGTATCAGAGCGGAAATCCCCTCTTTCTGAGATATAGTCAACAATATCATCATAAAGCTTTTTGGGGTTCAGGTTTTCTTCCCCCTTTTTTTTCTTTCGACCGGTAATGAGTTTTTTCTTGGTGTCTTCGTCAGCTTTGGACAGATCACGGTTCATCTCCTCACGAATGATAAATCCGTAAATATCAGTGAGGATGTTGTAGAGATCACTGTTGAGCCGCATCATCTGGATAAAAGTTTCCCCCAGGGAATAGGCGTAGGCAGAAAATTCCTTTCCGGATTCTTCATGCTCGTAATTTGGTTTTGCATTGGAGACGTGTCCGTCAATAATCGAGTGCAACACTGCCTCGACGAAGGGACGATATTCGGGGTGAATGTCTTCATGCCAGAGGAGGGCGGTCCAGGTCGTGGCGGCATACTTTTCAGCATGCTCGTTTTGTAGAAGAAGATCTATAGTATCAACGAAATAACGATAGAGCTCAGGCGAGTTGAAATTTTTAAAGATCATCGCCGAAACTTTACTGGAAGCGATTTCTTCATCCAGTTCACGCTCGTTGATGGCGGTGATTTTTGCAGCCGCCCGATTGGCGAAGTCTTTCGGGATATCTTTTCCGGGTGCAGCAGGTGCTATTTTAGGCTTTTTTCTAGTTTGCTGCCGATCATTTTCCTCTGAAGCGTCATCCGGTTCTGGCCTGGTGGTATCCCTTTTTGCGCTCTGATCCCGATCTGCCATTTGATCCAGATTCTGAAAGCTGCCTGCCGGCGTGTTTTCAGATTGTTCTGCCACCTCTTCACTCATCACGGTCCTGTCGTTTCTTTCTATCTGAAATGGTTTGCCTGATTAAAAAACCGGTGTCAAACAAGGTCAATGAACCTGCATCATGTCCCGCAGTCTGGGAAGCCATTTCCGATGTTCTCAATGCCAGCCTCCGGTTTCTCCATGGTTGCTTTGTATTTTACAGGAAATAACCCTGTTTTTCCACTGTTATTGGCATCCAAACGAGATGAAACTGTAAAACCTTAAAACCACCTCCTGTTCAACATGGCTAGGTAAGGAGGAATCCTCTCAAATTTGCTGTGTTTCATCTCCCTCGATAGCCGAGGTACAATTTGGGGCTTATTGGGTACGCTTGCCAGTAATGAAATCATGTTTGGCAATCATCGTCTGAACCCATTTACCGGCCGA
This sequence comes from bacterium, assembly GCA_018830885.1. GTDB lineage: Bacteria > SAR324 > SAR324 > XYD2-FULL-50-16 > XYD2-FULL-50-16 > JAHJRI01. Next base: position 19,905 of record JAHJRI010000395.1, read on the forward strand.
ATCAGAATCTGAAAACATCTCGCAAGAGCCCGTCTGATGTCAAATTTCCAATCCGAATGTTGGTCCATAAAGGCGCCTGGATTTTAAAATGCAACTCCGGGACCTTGTTGGGTTTTATTTTCAGAAAATTCTGCCTGATTTTGGAATCAGGCAGAGCCCCTGTATTTGAAAGTTGATATAAATCCAATATATTGCGGGGGAGGTCAAGAAACAAAAATAATCATCCCACCCAATTTCCCGGTATGGAGGAATGTACTGATTTTTAAGTTTTTAGTTGCTGTCTCGGGGGGGTAACTATTCAGCACTTTTTCCGAGTCAATAGGGTCGTGACCTGTATGTGATTGAACGGATTGGGAGTGGTTAAGCATCGCCAGGATGGCGATGTCAGCGACCGCCCTCGGAGGCAGGCAAGGATGCCTGCCGAGAATGAGTTCAATTATATACAGGTCTCGGCCTATTAGTGATATTCTGAATAGTTACTCGGGGGGTTCAATCCACCAATCCGGTTCAGGTCGTCTGACGGTTTTGAATGACCCCATGCAGCGGAAAACCCTGTGATATCTGATGCATTTTTAGCTAGGCTGGAACAAAGTAACCTGTTATTCTTATTGTACTGTAAAACAAGATGTTGACGGCTTTTTTGATGTGCGCCGCAAGACGCGACTGATGATTGAGGTGTAAACCTAAAAAACAGGAGCATAAATGACTATTAGAGTGGGAATTAATGGATTCGGGCGGATCGGGCGTTTGGCGTTTCGGGTGATGGCTGCCCGGGAAGATATTGAGGTTGTTGGGATTAACGATTTGATCGATGTCAACTATATGGCTTATATGGCCCGGTATGACTCTTCCCATGGAAGATTCGACCGTGAAATTTCGGTATCCGACGGTCAACTGGTCGTGAACGGGAAGGCTATCCGGGTGTCAGCTGAAAGAGACCCTGGACTATTAAAATGGAATGAAGTCAATGCCGATTTCGTTATCGAGTCCACCGGTCTTTTTACCTCAATGGAAAAAGCCCAGGCACACCTGCATGCCGGGGCGAAGAAAGTTGTGATTTCAGCTCCATCCCCCGACGCTCCGATGTTTGTCATGGGGGTGAATCACCACTCCTATACCCCGGACAGCAACATTGTCTCCAATGCCTCCTGCACCACAAACTGTCTGGCACCGATTGCAAAAGTACTGCATGACAACTGGGGTATTGTTGAAGGTTTGATGACGACCGTTCATTCGGTTACGGCAACACAAAGACCGATTGACGGACCTTCAGCAAAAGACTGGCGTGGGGGGCGAGCGGGATTCCAGAATATCATCCCGTCATCCACGGGGGCCGCTAAAGCGGTTGGTAAAGTGATTCCGGATCTGCAGGGGAAACTGACCGGGATGTCATTTCGAGTGCCCACGGCTAACGTTTCTGTTGTGGATTTGACAGTCAGGCTTGAAAGACCCACCTCCTATGAGAATATCATGCTGGCCATGCGAAACGCTTCAGAAGGAGAACTGGCGGGTATTCTCGGCTATACTGAGGACGATGTTGTTTCAACGGATTTCATGACGGATCCCAGAACATCCATATTTGATGCGAAGGCCGGGATCGGTTTAAATGACCATTTCCATAAAATCGTCAGCTGGTATGACAACGAATGGGGCTACTCCAACAAGGTGGTTGATTTGATTGCGTATATCGACAGTGTCTGCTAGCTGATTGACCGAGCGGATTCCGCCGTGCTTTCTCCAGGGGCTGCGGGTTCGTTGTCATCGATGCTTCGCCGGCGTAAAGCGTGTCAGGCCTTGATGTTTAGTATCGGTTTGATATGATGGAGTATTTTAATCATACTGGTCTGACTGTGCATGACCTGGAAGATATCCTTGTAGGCAAAGGGGGATTCATCCAGGGTTCCGGGTGTTATCTTGGCCTTGATACCCGTCATCGTTTTTCTGAATTGATCGATGGACAGGATCTCCCTGGCCCTTCTTCTTCCCATAACGCGTCCGGCACCATGTGAACTCGACCAGAGGCTGTCCGGATTCCCCACACCTTCAACAACAAATGACCCATCCCGCATATTTCCCGGAATAATCCCCAACATCCCTTTTTCAGCCTGAGTGGCCCCTTTGCGGTGGATCCACATCCCATGTCGGAATTCGGCATGATTATGATTGCGGTTAATCAAACCGTCTTTGTCGATTTGCGCAAGCGGCTGGTCCGGAACAGTCCGGGCGATGATGTCCAGAATCGTGTCGATCATCCGTTTCCTGTTTTCCAGTGCATAGGCAAGGCAGAAATTCATATCTGAAATATAGTCCTGACCCTTCCCGGTGTTGACCTCAAAGCCGAAATGTCCCTCTCTGGCTTTGGCGCTGCGGCTTGCGAGTTTCATGTAGTGGCTTGCCAGATCATGACCAAGACCCCGTGATCCTGAATGAACAATGATCCAGACCCGGTCGACTTCATCAAAACCCAGTTCGATGAAATGATTCCCGCTGCCCAGTGTTCCCAATTGTTTCAGCCCTTTTTGATGCAACAGGCGCTGCACAACATCCGTATTTTCCAGGTGGCTGCAGTCCCAGTCCGCAGCATGGGCATGGTGATTGAACCCGGTGGGAATCTGCTCATAGATTTTCCGATAGATCAAGTCGGTAAAGGGGATCAGACGTTCTGACGAGAGTCCCGTATTGATGGCACACATGCCACATCCGATATCATAACCGACCCAGGAGGGCAGGATAACACTATCTGTGCCAACAACGCCGCCGATAGGGAGGGTATAGCCGGTATGGGCATCTGGCAGCAGAGCACCGGCAAGGGCAAAATCGTTTTCCATGGCCGAGTTAAACTGGTTCATGGCTTCCGGTTCAATTCCCTCGGCAAAGATACTGATTTTTTTATTGGCTGTGCGACGGGGCCGGGGTTTTCGGTTTCTCTCCTTATCCGAATCCCCTCGGTCTCGGGAGGCGGTCCTTTTGTTTTTCATATCCTGCTGATAAGACTGAGGGCGCGGTAAGCCATCATCAGAAAGGAGATTCCACAGAGTCCCATCACGCCCAGTGCCATCCAGAACGCCGTCGATCCCCCGACTGTCTTATGCTTGAAACTCAGGATCTGACCAATGACAAAGCCCGCGATAAATCCGCCAATATGCGCCGCGTTGCTGACTCCCGGTAATAAAAAACCCATGACAATCAGAATCAAAGCCCACATTCCCATCTGTCGAACCAGTTGCCGGCCGAACAACCCGCCCCGTTTTTTTCCAAAAGCAATGATGGCGCCCATCAGACCAAATACAGCCCCTGATGCCCCGATAACCGGCAAAAGGGCGGATTGCGTCCCCAGGTATGTATTGCTGAAGAACGGGGTAAAGACGGCCACCAGGTTTCCGGCAATGCCTGACAGGATGAAGATAATGAACATCTTATGTGGACCGAAAAGATACTCGGTTTGAGGACCGAGATCACGGACCCACAGCATATTGAAGAGGATGTGCAAAACCCCGCCGTGGAGAAAAACAGCGGTGACTAAAACCCACCAGTTGCCTGCCAGAATCAGCCTGATATCAGCCCACCCCAGTAAATTCAAGGCGACATAGCTGGGTGCCGGAATAAGACCCAGAAAATCCCGGCCCATGGGGATACGGGTCGGAATAAAGAACGGAAGCGCATATGACAGGATAAAAAATATAACATTAACGACAATGATGGGTTTGACGAAACTGCGGATATTGAATCCGAAGGTGCCCAGAAGCCGCTGTTTTCTGCCCGGGTGAGTCAGACCGCAGTGAGGACAGATTTCCTGATAACTGCTCACCAGTTTGCCGCATGCAGGGCAGATGATCGCCTTTGTTTCATTCATTAGGGGGTCCTTCATACTGTGATTTGTGAGGGGGGATCAATGGATAGTCCTTTTGCCGGTGTGTATTCCCTTCAGAGACCGTTCTTCTCACCCGGGTCAATGCACCGTCCAACCTCCCAGGGGTTTTTTCCGTCGGATCATGCCGGAAGGTGACGAACGGGTTCCTGTCTCCGTAAGCCTTAATTCTATTCTTTCCGACGGCGATTAGGATGTCAATTAACTTCTGAATGAACCCACCCAAAAAATTGGGGATGCATCAAATATGTGTGGGTACCTCTAAGCGGAAAGAGGTTGTTTGTTCAGAAAACCTTGGAAGCCAGGGATGGATTCCAGGAGCTCCAAGGATGGATTCATGCGTTTTTCTGAATAAATAACCTCTTGAAGCGGTTATGATCACAACCCCACATGTTTCTGGTGCACCAAAAATTGGGGATATTTCGACAGATTTTTATTTTTTTGGTATAATCAGAAATATAAGGGACAACCAGTCAATTTTGCCCCCGGATCAATGCTGGCCATGGACGGATATGAATTGAGGTTTGTTGACAAAAGGGGAAGAACTCTGTTTTGATGGCGATCGTTTTTAAATGCTTACTCAAGAAATCCGGACCATGAGTCGATCAAAGATTTTTTATCCCATCATTATCTTGATTTTCTCTGTGGCTGCCCTGGCAACGTCACTGTTCTTATATATCTACTGGTATCTTGCGGTCAGTGAAGGGCTGAACACCGTTGTCAAGAATTTCAAGCTGGATAAACGGCAGGTTCTGGAGCCGCAAACCTGGATCGTCATCCTGGTGTTGTCAATACTCGTCGGATTTATCATCATATGTATCATCATCATCTTTGTCTACAATCAAAAAAACCTGCGGCTGTACCGGATGCAGCACAATTTCATCAATAACTTTACCCATGAACTGAAGACCCCGGTGACCTCTCTGAAGTTATATCTGGAGACGTTTCTCAAATACCAGTTGTCCCGGGAAGAGCAGGAGAAGTATATTGGTTATATGCTCCAGGATGCTGCTCGTTTGACGGGCAATATCAGCCGCATCCTGAATCTTGCTCAGATCGAAGGCAAGAGCTACAGGGAGGAATCTGTCATCACAGATCTGGTCGAATTGACAAGACTGTTTCTGCAGAACAACCAGCATCTGTTTCAGGACAGTGAGATCACCATCCACAACCACTCGGAGAAGCGGGTCCTGTATAGTATCAAACTCGGTCTCTATGAGATTCTGTTGATGAATCTGTTAACCAATGCGATTAAATATAACCGGTCCGGGAAACCAACGGTGGATATTTCATTTGAGCATGAACGCAGTTCATTGTTGATTAAATTTGCAGACAATGGAATCGGAATTGAAAAAACGAATCTCAAAAAAATATTTAAGAAGTTTTACCAGATCGGTCAACCTGAGAATATGTCCGCCAAGGGAACCGGGATCGGTTTGTATATGGCAGATAATATTGCCCGGATTCATAAAGGGAGAATCCGGGCAGAGAGCGGTGGCGATGGCAAGGGTTCGGTTTTTACACTGATCCTGCCCTATTTCTCGCAATAGGGTTGGTGGAGCCATTTTCGGACAGCCCCCACTAAAAAACAACTATCATTGACTTAATGACAGGGAACTCCATGAAAAAGCCTGAAGACACCCGTATTCTGGTTATTGAAGATGAGCGACACATCGCTGAAGGGTTGAAATTGAATCTCTCCTTTCAGGGGTATATGGTCAAAATCGCGTTGGACGGGATTACCGGCCTGCAGGAATGGAAATCGTGGCAGCCGGATCTGATCGTCCTGGATCTGATGCTCCCGGGGATTGATGGTGTTTCCATTCTCAGGAATATCCGCCTGGAGAATGAGCGTCTGCCAATTCTGGTGCTGTCTGCCAAAACGGCTCCAGACGATAAAGTGCAGTGTTTTAATTATGGCGTCGATGATTATCTGCAAAAGCCGTTCAATCTGGATGAGTTTTTATTGCGGGTGGAACGCCTCCTCAAGAGGGTTTCCTGGAATGAGTCTGCCGATCGGGGCTATGACAGCGAATCCTCCTTTGGTGAGTACTACGATTTTGGCAACAATCGCATCGATTTCAATCTCTCTGTCGCACACTGTAAAAACAGTAAGATCAATTTGACCGAGCAGGAGATTAAACTGATCAAGCTGTTTATCGCCAATCGGGGTAAACCTTTGTCACGACGGAAACTCCTGGAAATCGGCTGGGGATATACGGGAAAAACAGAAACAAGAACCGTCGATAATTTTATTGTGCGTTTCAGAAAATATTTCGAGGATAACCCCAAAAAACCCAAGTTTTTTAAAAGCCTCCGTTCAATTGGGTATATCTTCAGTAATGATGAGGATTGATTTCCCGTCATCCAGCCCGGATTAGTCCCCCGCATTTATCATCGCTCTGGACTCCTCGGCGGCTGAGCGGTATATCCCCTTTGACATCAGGGACCGGGCCTCTTTGCGCAGGATGGTGTATACCATTGATCGGATGGCGTGAACCTCCAGATTGTTGGGGTCTGCATCTTTTGCTGCTTCCACAAGATGACTGGCCAGACTCAGTTCCCCTTTTTCTGCAAGATCTCCGGCTTTTTGAGCCAGCTTCAAGGCCCCCCCAGCCATTTTGGCCATCTCCATGGCAAGTGCCTGATCACTGGGCGGTTTTAACCGGGACGGATTCCCATCATACCATCCGCCATAGAGACGCCAGATATTCCGGATCACAAAATCGGGTTCATCGTAGAGCGGACGCAGATAGGGCTTTGCCATTAAATCTGCGGGTAGCTGAATCGCCGCGAGGGTGTCGTTCAGCGTCAGGCCGGCATTCATCATCTCCAGGGTTTGTTGAATCACCGTATCCAGGGCCTGGGCTGCATCCAGAAGAACCGTGCTGATTCTGACCCTGCCCCGAATCGGCAGGCCGTGTGCCGGGAGAAAAAAATCCGCTTCCATGGCCGCCATGCGGCGTAATGTCTGTGCCCATTCCAAGGGATAGCGCTGGGCTTTCTGGGGATTTCCCGCATTCGGAAAGTTCCAGATAAAAAAGTCACCGGCACAGATGGTACGCAGATGAGGTATCCAGGCCCAGGTGTGATCATCGGTTTCACCCTTGTCATGGTAGAGTTGAAACACACTCTCCCCGGTCCGAAAGCAAAGTTGCTCTGAATAGGTAATGGTCGGAAATACGGTATCCGGAGGAAGAAATCGGGTTTTACCAACCACGGTCAGCTTTTTCTCATTCAACCGTTGCCCAAACTGTCTCCGGTTGACCGTCAGGTTGTACCCGTCGGTCATCTGGTAACGTTTCAGGCGTTTTGGCAGGTTCTCATGGGCAATCACGTTCAGCGGCACACCGCTCTGCTGCCGGGCATCTTCTTGAAAGGCCGCGCTGCCGCCGACATGGTCGACATGTCCATGGGTGTAAACCAGGGTATCGAACCGGACCGGTGACCACTCCCGGATGGCCTTGACAACCGCAGGACCACACTGTTCATTGCTGGCATCAAAGACGACCAGACCTTCGTCCGTTTTGAAGACGATTGAATGGGAAAATGCCTCCACTATGGCCACATCCTCAAACAGTTCAGACAGCTGGAGGTTTATGCGGTTAACCGGCAGGTCGGTGATCCCGTTATCAATGATATGCTCGGAAAGTGCAAACAGATCTGCCATGGTCATTCCTCCGGTAGTGGGTTGGTTCTGTTCTCAGCCTATTTGTCGGCTGGGATGGGATAACCGAGTTTGTTCATTGCCTTGATGACGCCGGCGTGGACATATTTCCTGGGGCTTCCCAGGGGATATGGGGTCGTCGGCAACAGTTTGAGCGATGCATGAAATTTTCCAAAGAGCGCGCGCTGTTCATGGCGAACCCGGACAATTTCCTCCACGATATCGTCGGGAAGGTTTTCATCACAATGGATCAGGCCAAAACCGGCGCGAACCCACATATCCCTGTCCAGGCCCTTGAACGCCCCTTTTTTGGCCAGGGCCGGGTGGGTAATGATATCCTTGGAGAAATCATAGCTCTTGCGCATGATGTCAGGATCGAAACTGATATGATGTATTTTTCTGCCTGAACTGAGAATCTCAAGTGTTGGCGGCGTGGGGGCCATTTTCGGGACAATATAGGTCCCATCCGGTGCGACCATGATGATGCCCCCGAAGCCGAGGGGTGTCGCATCGACCTTGCCATTCAGAAAAGCATCCTTGCAGTTGGTGTCGCCCAGGGGAGACCACTTGATCTCATTGAAAATACCATACCCCTTGTCAAAAAGGGGTTTGTCCAGAAAAAGCCCCAGGAAGACACGCGCCCGTTCCCGGGTGCAGATTCTTTTCCCTTTGAAATCTGCCAGGGTTTTGATGGAAGGGTCATAGGTTCCATAATGTCCGACCAGGGAGGTGATGGATACCAGCGTTTTGGTGGTTGGCCAGGGGACCTTATCGAATGGCCAGCGTCCTTCCTGAAGATGGGGAACGGCACCGATGCCACCGACGACGATCGTATACGGGAGTTCCCCTTTTTGCATCTTGTCACGGTTCATGGCCGCATAGCGGTACATATACATGGCGCCGGCGGTTTCCTGGTGTTTCATGTGAACCCAGGATCCCGATTTTTTGAAAACCTGCTCGAAAGCGGCGCCGACACTGTACATGCTTGTTCCGAAGGGCGTTGTCATGATGACCACCTCCACCGGCTTTTTTTCTGCCCAAACGTTCGTTGACAGGAGCATCAGCCCCAGGATTAAACAGAGAAGTTGCTTTTTCATCGTTTGTCCTCCAAACAGGAATTGTTAAAAACAGGGAAAATACATGTGCCTTATTGAACGACTACTGCTGTTGGTTTGCGGTTCATTTTGAACCATTGAAACACCAGCAGGGACACCATCAGAACCAGCGCCAGCACCAGAAATACAACCGGTGCCGCGATGCCGTATGCGGTGGTCATCAGGGCCGTGGCCAGAAACCCCATGCGTTCGACCTTGTTGACCCGGGTCAGGCAGAATCCCTGGAAAAAGAAGATCATGGCACTCAGACAAACGACCAGTGCAACAAGTGCCAGCGATCCGCCAACAAACGGCTGGGATTCGGTCAGGATGATCGGATTCCGGATGATAAAATAGGGTAAAAAGTAAAAGGGTCCCACCAGTTTGAAGCTCTCCCAGGATGTTTTCATGTATCCGGCCCCGGCAATCTTGCACCCGACCATTGCCGCTCCCGCTACCGGCGGTGTAACCGCTGCCAGAATGGCGAAGTAGAAGACGAAAAAATGGGCTGTGACCGGCGGTATGCCGGTCTCTATCAACACCGGGGCTGCGACGAACGCGACTATGATATAGGCGATCACGGTCGGGGTGGAAGAACTCAAAACAATGGAGAGACCCATGATCAGCACGAGCAGCAGGGGCAGGTTGCCGCTGCTGACCATGCCCACAACCAGGCTCAGTTTCGTGGCGGCCCCTGTAAACGTAAGACTCTTGATCAACATGCCGATACAACCGATGGCAATCCCGAAGGAGCTGGCCATAATAGCCCCGGAAACCAGGTTCCGCAACAATATATTGATTTTGGGTCGTGTGCCGGGTCGAACATAGGATATTGCCAGCAGGGTCAAAATGGACCAGAAGGCCGCGTATCCGGCTGAATAGTGATTGACCATGATGACGGTCAGAACGCCGATGGGAATCAGAAACAGCGGTAAGCCATTCGCCAGCAACCGACCTTCCGGTTTTTCGGTGCCCCTGGGAATGTTCTCCCTGTATGCAATGAGAATGACACCGGCAATGGCGACCAGGTAATAGGCGAGAGCCGGGATGATAGCCTTGAACATCAGATCCGCGTAGCTGACACCCAGAAAACCGGCCATGACGAAAACTGCAATCCCCATGATGGGAGGTGTCAGCTGACCGCCTGTCGAAGCCATCGCCTCTATACCCCCTGCTGTTTCTGCCCTGAAACCGGCCTTTTTCATCACCGGTATGGTGTAGGATCCGGTGATCGCCACATTCGCTCCGGCCGCACCATTCACCATGCCGACAAAAGAGCTTGAGAAAACAGCCATGTGTCCGGATCCCCCGGGCAGATACAGGCTCAGAAGCTTTCCAAACTCCATGAAAAACCGGGTAATCCCCGTGGCTTCAAAGATTGATCCAAATATTACCAATAAAAACAGCATACTGACCGAGACCTCCAGCAGCATACCAAAGATCCCCTGAAATCCGACGCTTAAACTGGAGATGATAAATCCGAACTCGAAGGGCGGATGCCCCATGACCCCGGGTATCCGGTCCCCCCAGAAAGCATATCCCATGGCGGCGAGCACCAGAACAGGAAAAACGGCACCAAAACTCCTCCATGTGGCAGCAATTACAACCGCAATCAGGGCGATACCGACAGCGATATCCAATGGCTCCGGAAACCCCGCTTCCATGTCGAGCCTCTCGTAGTGAATGATCAGGTAGGCTATCAACACCAGGCTTAAGACCGCCCCCATCCAGAAAACCGCTTTGAACGCCGTTTTCTCCGCATTCCGTGCCCAGTATAGAAGCACCAGAACCAGGCAGAATCCCAGGTGAACCGTCTGGTTGATCATCCCGCCAAAGAGGGGATACCAGACAATAATAAGGTGAAATGCGATCATGGTCAGCGCTATCACCGGTATCAGACCTCCCAGAATCCGATCCAGCCAGTGCTGCGGGACTGCAGATGTTTTATCCATTTTCGCTCTCCCTGTTGCGAGCCATCTGTGCCTTGATGACGGGTTTGGCAGCTGCTTCGGGTGTAACGGATCCGCCCAGTTGTCGCGCCATATCCAAATAAATACCAACAGTCATGGTGGATGTTTCGATCTCAGATCTCCGGGTAAATATCCCGGCCGCACGCTGCCTGATGGTCTGATTTTCCGGTGCGGCGTGGACAGCCCATTCCGCCAGATGACAAGCCATACGGTAGTCTCCCCGGGTTGCCAGTTCATCCGCCCTGGCGATGAGACGCTCAGGTCCGCCGGCCAGATCTGCGATTTCTCTTGCCTGCGTTTTTTCCGGTGCCGGCTTGAGATGGGACGGCGTACCGTCATACCACCCGCCGTATTGGCGCCAGATATTTCGAACCAGGTATTCATACTCATCATAGATGGGCTGCAGATAGGGTCGCAGAGACAGATTCCCGGGGGGACGGACGCTGTGGATAATCGTATCCAGGGAGACCCCCTGGTTCATCCAGTGCAGGGTCTGTTCAAAAATCGATTCCAGATATGACGCGGTTTCATCCAGGGTCTGTTGCACCCGCTCCGGACCGATAATGGGAAAACCATGTCCCGGAAGCAGGACTTCCGGTTTGAGGGCGGCCATCGTGCGGAGTGCCATGGCCCATTCCCCCACGTATCGTTGCACTTTCTGTGGATTGCCGGCATTGGGTACCGCCCAGATCATCAGGTCGCCGGTCGCCAGAACGCCATTGTCAGGAAAAAAAACCCAGGTGTGATCGTCCGTCTCTCCCCGTGCATGCCGAAGCATGGTCCGGACACCGCCAATGGTTAAATCCAGTTGATCCCGGTAGGTGATATCCGGCAGATGGAATTCTGAGGGGAAGTCTGCTTTTCCAGTTCCGAGAAATTGCCGTCCATTGATGCGTCGATTCCACTCATTCGTGGTCCGGTATCTGACAAACCTGTCCAGGATAGCCTCATGGGCAATGATGCGGGGAGGGATCCCCCCCGTTTCATTCCCTTCCTTCCGAAAGAGATCGACCCCAAATACATGGTCTACATGACCATGGGTATAAATGGCGGTATGGAGGGGTTGTCCGGTAACACTTCGTACAGCCTTGTGCTTTTTATTCCCTTCTGCTGATCCGGCCGGATCGATGATAATCAGCCCGGCATCGGTTTCCCTGACCACTGTATTGGCGAACCCTTTAATAAACCAGGTTTTTTCGGAAATCTTCGCGGGTCCCCAGGGCGGTCCAAAAGGATGTTGCTCAAAAACGGTTTTCTCTCCTTTCCATAACGCTTCTGCGACTGCAAGTACCGTGTCCATGGCAGATTCCTCCATTTAGCACTGTTTTGACAGGATAATTTTTGTTATGGGACCGGTTGAAATCTTCCTGAAAATGAATCGAATTCAAACTTAAGGAATCATATATGTTTTGTCAAACAAATTATTCTTATTACCATAAATTTTTCAATAAACTGTAATTATTGGTATAAAAATATCTTATGATTCACCGTAACCCATCAATACCATATTGACAAGTTTTAGAATAACATTCATATTTCTTCTAAACCCACTTCAGCCTGCAGTTGGGTTTTGTGCTGGACAGACAGCAGATTGTCAAGCCGGCTGGTCTGCATCCGTTCCGAGCCCATATTGCCAGGATGGCAACCGGCCTTATCAGGTGGAGGGATGTGCGGGTTTGCGCAGGAGTGCCTGAAAAAATCAGACCATAATCCTAATCAGAGTCCGGATGAGTCAAACCAGGTCCAAACGAGATCGTATTCTGCTGTCGGCGGAAAAAATCATGTCACGGCGTGGCGAAAAGGCAACCATTTCTGAAATCGCCAGGGATGCGGATGTTTTTGAGTCAACGATCTACTACTATTTTAAAAATAAGGAAGACCTTCTCTTTTCCGTGGCCGAAGAAAGAACGCGGCAATGGTTTGTCTCCCTGGAGCAGCAACTCGAAGGTATTCATGACCCGGTCAGCAGGATTGGTAAACTGATCTGGTGGCAGCTCTATCGATTTGATGTCGAGGACGACTACTCATCGATTGTGCTGTTTCAATGCCGATCAAGGCGCAATTTCTATACTCACAAGGCTTTTGAAAGGATCACCTCCCTGCGGATTCTTTTTGAACAGATCATGGATGAAGGGAGGCGTGCGGGTGTTTTTCGGAAGGACATCCATAATTCAGCCCTGTGGCATATCATTTTCGGTCTGACCGATGTTGAATGTCTCATGTCCTATCGATTTGAAGGCACACGACAGGCTCATGGCGACCTGGATGGCATCATGGACGTCATTCTGCCCATGATTACCCTTGAGGACAGAAAGGGGGATCGGAAACAGGATAAAACCGGGAAAATTCTCAAGGCAGCGGAGCGGGTTTTTGCCGAAAAGGGGTTTGAGCATGCAAAAATTCAGGAAATAGCAAAACAGGCGGGTGTTGCCGACGGCAGTATTTACGACTATTTTTCCAGCAAGGATGAACTGCTGTTTTCAATCATTCAGGACGGTTTTCTGGAAAGCCCGTTTAAAAAGGGGTTCAAAGCGTATCTCCCTCCGCAGAAGCCGGCAGAGGGAATGGATTCTCCTGTTGAAAAGATGAAGCGATTTATTCGGCAGCTCCTTTTTTTGACACTGATTCAACCGGATTTTGCCAAGATTCTGGTGTTGCATGGCATCTATAACCAGCAGTTTTATGGTTCCACTGCGTTTGAATGCTTTCTGGACTATTTGAAAACCATCGATGTGATTCTGGAAGAGGGCAAGACTGCCGGTCTGTTTCGTAAAACAGCGGTGAACCGGATATTCAGGAATCTGGTCCTGGGGATGTTCAGTACGAATGCCCTGCGCTGGTTTCTCCAGGATGATGGTCACAAGCGGGATAAAGTCAAGGAGATTGAAACCCTGGTGACCTATATGATTCGGTCAATCATTCGTCCGGAAAAAATCGATCTTGTCTGAGTGGCATGCCCCTCTTACCCATGCCAAAAATGGGTCATCTGTCTATCATATTACAACGCAGGGCACGCCACTTGACGGATAGAAGCTGTCGGTAATAGGCTTAGCCCTGATTGGCGTTTGTATTCCTGCTTCCAGTGATACCGGGGAGGCAAAAAGCGGTATCAAAAACCTTCTGAACAGGGAGTTCTGTCATGTCTGAATCAACCGTAAAATTTGGTCCTGTCACCTTTATTACCGGAACAAAGGGAGGAAGATACCCCTATTGCCACTCCCTATATATAGAAGAAGCCGGTGTGATCATTGACCCCGCTTCCAGTCTCGAGCAGCTGCAGGCAATCGCCCGCTCGGGACAGGCGCAGTCCGTCTGGCTTTCCCACTGGCATGAAGACCACATCATGTATCTGAATCTGTTTGAATCACTCCCGATCTGGATGCACGAAGCGGATGTGGCGCCGTTGACCGATCTGGAGACGTTTATTGACTGGTATTTTTATCCCGGTGTTGAGTATGAGGGGCTCCGGGAAACCTGGCGGCCAATGCTCCTGGACCTGTTCAACTACAAACCGCGCCAGATCAGCCGTTTTCTCAAAGACGGCGAAGTCATCGACCTGGGCAGCGTCACGGTTGAAGTCCTGCATTGTCCCGGCCACAGCCCGGGGAGTCTATCGTTCTATTTCAGGGAACCCGGTGTCCTTTTTCTGGGCGATACGGATTTAACGCCGTTTGGTCCCTGGTATGGCGATCTCTATTCTGATATTGATGAGATCTATCGAACGGTTGACCGCTTGAGGAATATCCCGGCCCGAATCTGGCTGACCAGTCATGAACAGGGCGTATTTGAATCGGACCCCGGTCCCTTGTGGGATGAATATCTCCAGGTCATCCAGACCCGGGAAGACAAACTCCTGGATTTCCTGACCGAACCCCGAACCATGGCAGAGATCGCCGGGAGATGGATCGTTTATGGCAAGCCCAAGCAACCTGTAGAGATGTTTGCGATTATTGAAGAGATCAGCATGGCGAAACACCTGGAACGACTGCTGAAAAAAGAGATTGTGATATCTGACGGGGAACGATACCGGCTCAAATAGACCTGTTTGCCTCGACAGGGACCCATGACCCTTCTGAAAAAAGAGCTGCATCTGTTTATTTGGTGCCGACCCAGAGTCCAATGGACAGCAGCAGGCTGAAAATAAAGGTCAGACGGGCGGTTCCTGCCAGGGCCTGATTCAGAACTGCGCCTCTGGCTGTCAGAACCAGGCCCAGGACCGGAATGGTGAACGGGAGGGATATCAGAACCGCCAGGGCATGAACGGGAATTATCCCGAAAGTGACTGCCATGGTCGGAATCAGGTAGGCAAAGGCTAATAAAAGCAGATACTCCACGCGACTGCCGGTCTCTCCCAGCATGACGGCCATTGTGCGCTTTCCCGTCTGCTGGTCGGTGGCAATATCCCTCAGATTGTTGACAACCAGGATGGCCGTAATCAGCAGACCCACCGGGAGAGACATGATTAACACCACCTTCGAGAGGTGCAGCACCTGCACAAAATAGGTTCCGCAAACCGCCACCGGTCCAAAAAAAACAAAAACAAAAACATCGCCCAGTCCGTTTGAAGCCAGAGGGAAGGGGCCACCGCTGTATGCCAGGGCTGACAGGATGGCCGTGATACCGAGTACCAGAATCGGCCACCCACCCACGAGCACCAAGTAAAAACCGCATAGTCCAGCTGCCAGCAAGGTTCCCAGCATGGCTCGCTTAACGGTGCGGGGGGGGATCAGGCCGCTTTGTGTCACCCGTATTGGCCCCAGCCGGTTTTCCGTATCCACGCCCTTCTTGAAATCAAAATAGTCATTTGCTAGATTGACTCCGATCTGCAGCAGCAGGGATACCGCCAGTGCAGCCGCGGCCGGCAGGGGCTTGAACTGACCGCTGATGATGGCCAGAGTTGATCCGATGAGCACGGGTGAAATGGCTGCCGGCAATGTTTTGGGGCGAGCGGCAAGTATCCAGGCCTGCAGTGGTGAGATCCGGGGTGGGTGTTTGGGGTTCATCGGCAATGATCAGAGAGATGCTGGGTTATTTTTCAAGGTGCAGGTGGCGGTTTACGGTTCTATCCAGGGTGTCGATCAGAAAGTAGAGGATCAGCCCCAGCAGACTCATACCCAGAATACCGGCATACATTTCGGGGTAAAGGAGCACCTGATAGGTTTCAACAATGATATAGTATCCCAGCCCCCAGGTTGTCAGAGACTGCTCCGCTATAAACAGAACAGCGACGGCAGTCCCGATCGAAATTCGCAGAGCGGTCAGAACCGCAGGAAGGGAAGCCGGGATATAGACAAACCGGAACAGTGCCCGTCGACCGGCACCGATGGATCGAACAGAGAGGATCAGTTCAGGGTGCAGATTGGCGGCTTCGTCGCGGACGACGACCAGGATCTGAAAAAAAACGATCACAGTAATCAGAAAGATCTTTGAGATATCGGTAATGCCCAATAAAATATAGATTACCGGCAGAAAAACGATTTTGGGGATGGGATAGACAATTGCGATCAGGGGGTCGAAAACCCGGTTCAGTTTCGGCATCTGACCCAGAGCGAGACCTGCCGGAACCGCTGTCAGCACTGCCAGGGTTACAGAAGCGAGCACACGACCGGCACTGGCCATGAAATGCAGTCCCAGATCCCCATATATTAATCTGATGAATATCGGAATCACTTCGATCGGTGACGGCATCACGGGACTGTCAATCAGCCAGGACAACCCCTGCCAGAATAGCAGAATCATCACTCCCCCTGACAGGGCGGTAGATATACTCAATGATTTTTTCATGCGGGGTGCTCCAGTTTGGTACGGATTCCGTCACACATGGCTTGAAAGTATTCATGGTTGAAATCGGTTGCCGACGGATTGACGACGACTTCCGGAATGCGATTGGTTGACCGGCTCAGAATGAGTATCTGCCGGCCCATGAAAACCGCCTCTTCAATATTGTGTGTCACGGTCAAACACGTGAGGTCCCGTTCCCGGTTCAATTCGATGATGAGATCCTGAAGATCCTTGCGGGTCGGGTCGTCCAATGCTGAAAATGGCTCATCAAGCAGCAGCAGGTCCGGCGACAGCGCCAATGTTCGGGCCAGAGCTGTTCTCTGTCTCTGACCGCGGGACATCTGCGATGGATACTTGTCCTTCAGGTCAGCAATCCCGAGCCGGTGAAGCCAGTCATCGACGATCTGCTGACCTGCCTGCTGATCCAGTTTCGATCCGGAAGGCGCATGCAGTCCGTCAGGACCGTAAAATTTGCGAATTTTCAATCCCAGACCGACATTTTTCTCCACGGTTGACCATGGCAGCAGACCAAGATCCTGCAGAACCAGTCCGGTTTGGGGACGGGGGCGTCGGGATATTTCACCGTCAATCATGATGGAACCGCCATCCGGCTTGATCAGACGGGTCAGAAAGTAGAGAAAGGTACTCTTACCACACCCGGAGGGGCCGATAATGGACCAGAGATCGCCTCTGTCTATTGAAAGCGAAAAGTGCTCAAAAAGCGGTGGTTGACCTGGATACGAAAATGTCAGGTTGCTGATGTCAATCATGAGCGGATCTGTCCATTGAGTTCAACCGGATGGGATGTCATTGAATCCCCGGCAGGAAGGACGATGTCACCGACTGCTCATATGGCAACGGTTTTTCCAGCAATCCCCGCATGACCATCCACTGCATGACATCTTCCCACTGTTGCCTGTCCGGAACCGTATTTCTGGAAAACCTGGGAATGGGATAGCTTTTCTGCACATTTTGTGGGACGCGAATATGCTTCAGCATCAATTCCCTGTAAGTTTCCGGGGTTGCGTTCAAACGGGAAACCGCACGGTCCCAGGCTTTAAGAAACCGTTTTACACTGTCGGGGTTGTTGTTGAGGGTTTGATTACTGAATGTGAGCAGGCTGACACTGTATTGAGGATACTCAGCGTCGTCGATGATCCATGTCGCACCTGCTGCCATTGCGGCTGAAGCCAGCGGATCGGGCAGAACGGCCGAATCAAGCTGTCCCTGCATCAGCAGCTGAAATCGTTCTGGAATTGCAGGGACAGATTTTTTGATGATTTGCCCGGGGTTAAGTCCCCTGGTTTCCAGAAGGCGGTCAGTCACATATTCGATGATGGTATGCCGGGAAATGCCGATGGATGCCCCGGACAGATCTGCAACAGTTTTCAGTCCGCTTCCCGGGGCGGCCAGCAGTCGGAACATGGGGGATCCGGTCTGAGCCGAACGAATGGTGTAAATAACGCTCACCTGGGGAGTTCTGCGGTTGAAGTTGGCAGCGCTGGTCATTTCGTTCAGCATGCCATCCACTTCTCCTGCCTGCATCAGTTGGTCCCTGTTCAACCCGCTCATGACTGGGATAAGCTTTATGTTAACACCCGCCCGCTCAAAATCGCCGCTTGTCTGGGCAATGTAATAGGGAAATGAGTCGATAATCGGCAACATGGCGATTTTCAGCGTTGCAGATGCTTTTTCAGCAGCGATGGGCAGAAGCGGGTGAGCAAGAAAAAAGAAGATACAAAGGATGAGTTGAAGCCGGCTTTTTTTTAGTGTCACCACTATGAAATTCATCATTTTTCCAGGATAGCGTTAATTTTTGGTGAAACTGCCTTTTGATGATGAGCGATCTTTTTTCACTCTGAACCTGCAGATCTCCCCGGCTGGAATAATCAAATTCGGTGCCTGTGAGAAGGGAATCATTTGATTTTGTGTTATGAATAGCTCAAATCAGATCCTATTCTAACGGACTGGCGGAAATTTTCAATGGAGGGTTTGGAAAAACAGGCCCAGGTGAACATTTGTTCTTGTCAAACCGGGATGCTTTTTTTAATATGGGATCTGCAGTTTCTAAAAGCACTGTTTGACAGGGGTTAACTTAAATACAAGCCCATATCGGGTCGGAAGGCATGGTGAGACATTATCAGAGAGAAGGCAATCGATGAAGAAACGCATTCCCGGGCATGATCCTGAAGATAGTATGCCTCTTGAAAAGAACGCATGGATGGTCAATGAGATGGACTGTATCATTGTCAAGGGAGCCAGAGAGCATAACCTGAAAAACATCGATGTCAGGCTGCCCAAAAAAAAGTTGATCGTTTTCACCGGGGTTTCAGGTTCCGGAAAATCCAGTCTTGCTTTTGATACGATTTTTGCCGAAGGCCAGAGACGCTATATTGAATCCCTTTCTTCCTATGCCAGGCAGTTTATCGGGCAGATGGAAAAACCAAAGTATGAAACGATCAAGGGTCTTTCACCGACCATTTCCATTGAACAGAAATCGGCATCCAAAAATCCGCGTTCAACCGTGGGTACTATCACCGAAATATATGATTATCTTCGGGTACTGTTTGCCCGCATCGGGGTGCAGTATTGTTCCCGTTGTGGAAAAACGGTGGGTCGGGGAAATGCAGCCGGTATGGTCGAGCAGTTATGCCAGATGTCCCTGGCGACCCATTTGATGATTCTGGCCCCGGTGGTTGAAAACCGCAAAGGTGAATTCCGGGATCTGTTTGAAAAACTGAAAAAAGAAGGGTATACCAGACTTCGCATTGATGGTGTCATCCAGAACATCAGTGATGTACAGTCTTTGTCAAAGAACAAAAAACACCAGATTGAGGTGGTGGTGGATCGTCTGAGTATCAAGAGTGATGCTGCATTTCGACTGCGATTGACCGATTCTGTGGAGATCGCCCTGAAGCTGGGCAAAGGGAAAATTATTGTTCATACCCCCGATGGCGGGGATCTTCCCATGAGCGAATTCAGCACCTGTTGCGGAATTGCCTACCCGGAACTCGACCCGACGCTTTTTTCCTTTAACTCTCCCAAGGGGATGTGCCCGGAATGCAATGGATTGGGGACCATTCTCTCCATGGATGCATCAAAAATCGTTCCCGATCAGAAACTCTCCATCAATGAAGGTGCCGTTGTCCCCTGGAAAAACTATTTTGTCGGGAAAACCCATAAAAAAAATGGATCCTGGGGTCTGCAGCACATCATGGCAGTGCAGAAACAGTGGGGTATCGATTTTGATCTGCCCTGGAAGTCGATGCCTGAAGAACACCGGGAGCTCATTCTGTTTGGTGCGCCCGGGGAGGAAGTCGTGGTTAACTTTAGTTCTGCCAAAATCAAGGGCGCTGTCACCATGTCCTTCGAAGGGGTGATGAATACCATGATGCGTCGTTATCTCCAGACTCAGTCCGAGTCTCAGAAGACGTGGTATGGTAAATTCATGTCGACGAAGACCTGCCCTGCCTGCAATGGACGTCGGCTGAAATCTGAAGTCCTGCATGTCAGAATTGCAGAACGGTCCGTAGTGGACCTGACGGAGATGACGATCGGTGAAATATATCAGTTTTTCAACGATCTTTCTTTGTCCGGCAACCAGAAGCTGGTGGCCGAAGAGCTGTTGAAAGAGATTACCGCTCGGCTGCGGTTTTTATTGAATGTGGGACTGGATTATCTGTCTCTGGACCGCAAAGGTCCGTCCCTGTCGGGTGGGGAGTCTCAACGGATTCGGCTGGCCTCGCAGATCGGTTCGGAGTTGACCGGAGTGCTGTACGTACTGGATGAACCCTCTATCGGCCTTCACCAGCGGGATAACCTCAAATTGCTACGGAGCCTCCGTCATTTGCGGGATATCGGCAATACGCTGATTGTGGTGGAGCATGATCAGGAGACCATTGAAGCTGCGGACTGGATTCTGGATATCGGACCCGGCGCAGGCAAGCTCGGTGGTGAAATCATCGCCAGTGGAACTCCTGATGAGATCCGGGACCATCCGCGGTCTCTGACAGGTCTCTACCTTTCTGGGAAGGAGAAGATTCCGGTTCCGTCCCTGCGACGACAGCCCGGCAGGAAAAACAGCAATTGGGTGGTGATCAAAAAAGCGTCCGAGAACAACCTGAGGAATATCTCCGCCCGGTTTCCCCTGGGACTGTTTACCGTTCTGACGGGTGTTTCCGGGGCAGGGAAATCAACCCTGCTGAATCAGATCCTCTACCCGGCCCTGGCCCGCAAACTGCACAATGCGACCCTGGCGGTCGGGAAACATGGGGAAATTCTGGGGTTGGAAAACCTGGACAAAATCATCAATATTGACCAGAAAGCCATCGGGCGGACACCGCGCAGCAATCCCGCTACCTACACCAAGGTTTTCGATCTGATCCGGGATCTGTTTGCGGAACTGCCTGAATCCAAATCCAGGGGCTATAAAAAGGGGCGGTTCTCATTCAACGTGAAAGGCGGGCGCTGCGAACACTGTAAAGGAGATGGATCCATCAAAGTAGAAATGCATTTTCTGGCAGACGTTTTTGTCCCCTGCGAGATCTGTGGTGGAAAGCGATTTAACGCGTCGACCCTGGAAGTGCTGTTTAAGGGCTACACCATTGATGACATTTTGAATCTGTCAGTGCGGGAGGCCTGTTCTGTGTTCGCGAATCAGCCCGGCATTATCACCATCCTCAACACCCTGCAACAGGTCGGTCTTGCCTATATCAAACTGGGTCAGTCGGCGACCACACTTTCCGGTGGGGAGGCACAACGAATCAAGCTGGCCCGGGAGCTGGCCAAAAAAAATACCGGTCGCACGCTTTTTATTCTGGATGAACCCACAACCGGGCTGCACTTCAATGATATCAAAATGTTGCTCGAAGTATTGCAGCAGCTGGTGTCCGGCGGGAATACCGTTATTGTGATTGAACATAACCTGGATGTCATCAAGTGTGCAGACTGGGTGATTGACCTGGGACCGGAAGGGGGCAAAAATGGCGGCCAAATTATTGCCGAAGGTCCCCCGGAAAAAGTGGTCAATATCAAAAACAGCTATACCGGGATCTTTCTAAAAAAAGTCCTCGATGGACCTCTGGCAGCGGCAATCGAGTAGAGATCCCTCAGCTGAAAGAGAGTTGATCCTTTTTAACCGTTCTCCTGATTTTCCGTGGACTGGCCAGCCAGATCAGGGTGCAGGAAATGGCCAGGCTGGCGATGGACATGCTCAGTGAAATCGTGTAGTCAGCGGATCTGTCACGAATCCAGCCTGAGACAAAGGATCCGCAGGATCCCCCCAGGCCGCTGCCGATACCGATCATGGCGAAAATGACCCCGAATGCACGTCCGGAAAATATGTCAGCACTGACTGAGGGCAGCAGGGGAGCAGCGGATCCATAGCCGATACCGAACATCAGGGCAAAAAGCAGGGAGAGGAGCAGACTGTTGGAATCGGTTGCGATCAGGCAGGCAATTCCCAGGGATGCGATAATTCCGCCTGCGGTACTGATCTGCTCCCGGCCATAGATATCCGACAGATAACCGAAAAGAATTTTCCCCGCCGACCCGGCAAGTCCCAGGATGCCGAAAAGCAGGGTTGCTGTATGTCGTGCCAGTCCATTGTCCACCATGGCGGACACCGAATGGAGCAGGGTGCTTTGATAGGCAAAGGAGATACAGAAAAAAGCGCCGGCCAGAAACCAGAAGCGTCTTGTTTTCAGCGCACTGATAAAGGTCCAGTCCCGTCCGGCCCAATCCGTATCCAGGATTTTGACGGTTCGTTTGGGAGCGACCCAATTCGCTTTTCTGGGCATTGTGTCCCCGTCAGGTACCAGATTGACATCCAGGGGACTCTTGCGGGCGAACAGCAGATTGAGAGGAGCGACCAGAAACAAGGCCACGGCAGCAGCAAAAAGATATGCTGTCCGCCACCCGTAATGCGAGATGACGATCTCAAGCAGCGGGACCAGGACCAGCATGCCAAAACCGATACCGGACATGGCAATGCCTATGGCCAGGCCTCTTTTTCGTTCAAACCAGTTGGGAAGAAAAGCCGCATGGGAAATAAATCCGATGAGACTGACCCCGGTACTGGCAAATATCCCGTAAGCCAGATAGAAGTGCCAGATCTCCTTTGCCATGCTGGTCAAAATAAGGGCTGCGGCCAGCAATACGGAACCGAAGGGAATCACCCAGCGGGGACCAAATCGGTCTTGCAGGTGTCCGGCCAGAATTCCCATCACGGCGTGGCAGATAAGAAAAACGGAGAAAATACTGGATGTGGCTGCCCGACTCCAACCGAAATCCTCAATAATAGCCAGGAAAAAAACCGAAAAGGAGTACCAGATCCCAAAGGCAACTGCCAGGGTCAAAAAACCGATGCCGATGATCACCCAGCCGTAATAAAACAGGGGGGTTTTTGAGGGAGCCGTCTGAGTCATTGAAGGTCGATAGAAAGGCAGTAGGCACGCATTATCTGAAAGGATAGGGTGGACTCGTTTTCGATGTCAACTGAGGGACAATATCGGTTTCAACTGCTGAAGGAATCCGTCTCGTCACAATAACTTGAGGTTTCGACCAAAAGGAGGGCTTATCCTGGTGTCATCGGTTGATGATAAAATATGAGTCAATTGATGCGATAATACAAAGCGACGACAGTCAGCTCTGTATTATCGCATCCAGTTTCCTTAAACGATTGACCATTCCTTGAGAAAAAGCAAACAGAATAATCCGTTTTTCAGTGGCAGGATTTGTTATTGAGAGAAAGACGGATCTTCCCGGGGGTACCGCAGGGCCCGGAATCAGACTCTGAACCGCGGGTTGTGCGACGGGAATGGCTCAGGTGTTCCGAGCTGTTTTTCTTTCATGCAGGGTTTCCATAAATGCATCCATTCGTGTTTGAAACTGTGCCGTGGAAAAATTTCGATCATCCATATGGTCTGCATCAATGATGACCGATGGGATGTCGAGGGTCTGTTCAAGTTCCTTTTTGATGTCCATCTGACCCAGGGTGATCGGAACACAGGATTTGTTCCGATGCAGAATCACGCCGTCGATCTGGTATTCCCTGCAGGCTTTGATAACCATTTCCCGTCGTTTTTTGATGGATACACAAGAGACCAGTGGATAGGACATGAGGGATTTTAAAGCCAGTGCCCGGATGGGATTGACCGTATCCAGACGCAGCGACCAGGCTGCGGAGTAGGTCTCGGCAACGACAACCCCGTTCATCTTCTCAACATAGTTGAATACACCCATGTTGTACCAGAGGGGAATATTGTCCCAGAAGAGTCGGATTTTTTCATCTTCAATGACCCCGATACCATTTGCGGCCCGTTCCTTGACCTCAGCCAGGACCTGACCGAGGAAATCCACAGCCGTTCGGGTTCCCTGCCGGGTCACCATGACAAACATGATCCCCATTTCAGCCGCAGAAAACGGCGCCGGAATCACTTTCCGAAATCCCATGATCTCATCCCACAGCGCACAGGCCTGGTCGGAAAGTCTGACAACCTCCGCCAGGCGGTCTGGATCCAGTTTATGACCTGTGGTGTGGGTGAGGAATTCGATCAAACGGTGAATCTGGGCAACGGCATAGTCAATATGATGCTCCTGGATATCTTCAACGGCAACCTGAGGCAGATCGGAAGTCAATACCCTGGCATCGGGGAATCGTCTTTCCAGGGCATGAAAGATTTTCATGACCGGGACACAGCCGCCACCGGGGGAGAGAATAATGTCAGGTTCAGGCAGACCTCCCAGGGGGAAGGTGTCATCGGATATGGGACCGTTAATATAGCCGATGATGTTCCTCAGATAACCGCACAGGTCACGGGAATACCCCATGCCTTCTGAAATCTCAAAATTTCCAGGTGTCAGACCAAAAGCGGCACATACCGGGGACCAGTTTTCTGGAAACACCGGTTGGAGGTCCATGGCATAAAAAATTTCAATGGCGCCGTTCATGGGTGGCATCCACCCGACGGGTTTGCCAGTCTTTTTTGCAGCCAGACACTCCTGATAATACTCTGCAACCACTTGTGAAAGGGCTTTTGCCGTTTGGAGGCGCTTATTCGATTTTCTGGTTTTTTCCATGTCAATCCTGAATGATTTCGAACAGCCCTTCCAGGCGGGTACCGGTTTGTTCGTCGGATTGCGACATTTCATCCAGTTCAATGACAACGCTGGGAATGTGTATCGCTTTCAGCTGACCCGATAAAAAAGGAAAATCGGACAGGTGGGGGGTACAGAACTTCTGGAACATGAAAACGACCCCTTTGGCCCCCGACTGTTCAATCAGCTGGTGAATCAGGGGAAACCGGTCCTCGGCCCGGGACCGGGTCGGGCAGGGAAATCGCTTGAAATGCCGGTCCATCAGATTTTCCATCGGGCTGCCAGACATACTGGTGGAAGTAGCGGCAGAGCGCATGCCGCTGCATAAATCATCCGCTACAATCCGCCCACCCCTGTTTTCCAGAAATTCGAGAATGTCTGGAGATTCAATCACACTTCCGGAAATAAGAATGGGGGCCCCGTTTCGGGATAACGGAGGCAGATTGTCCAGTTCAGCGTCCAACCGGTCCAGCAGGTTCAGGTAGGTTTCCGGTGGCGAAACAAAACCTGCCTGGACGACGAGCCAGAGTTCTTTTGCTGTTAACGGCAGCTTTCCCTGATGACGCAGCTGATAAAAATGCAGGATATGGTTTCGGATACGGTTATAGATCTCAAGTGAATGGCTGAGAGTTAAATCCGTATAGTTTCCGCCCAGATCTGAGAGCTTGTTTATCAGGTGCTGGAACTCTGCCAGGAGGTAATGGCGGGAGTCGGCGCTGTCCTCGTAGGGAAGCGGCAGAATGTGGAACAGCTCCCCTTGAATGTTGTCGGCCCAGATGTTGGTAACCCCACAGGCAGCGTCACAGCTGTATCCCTGGACGATTCCCGAGAGAAATCGGTAATCCCCCTCAAGAGCTCTTTCCAGACCCCGTTTCATATACGGGCAGATAAAATCAGGTACCAGGTTGGTGGCCTTCTCCAGTCGACCGGGACCCCCGCTGATCCTGACTGGAATAAAGCCG
The DNA here is from genome assembly GCA_018830885.1 of bacterium. Lineage (GTDB taxonomy): Bacteria > SAR324 > SAR324 > XYD2-FULL-50-16 > XYD2-FULL-50-16 > JAHJRI01. The sequence continues at coordinate 45,344 of JAHJRI010000395.1, forward strand.
CACGCATGAATCAGTTCCACCGGGGTATAGTGACAGAAGTACCCCAGCGCTTTCCGGCCGCTTGTCACCATTTCAGACAGGGTCGCAGGATGATCATCCAGAGCTTGTGCAAAAGGCAATACTGCCGGTTTTACCATGGCCACTCCTTACTCCTTAGAGATGGGTCTATCGTTGACCCGCGCAGGTTGGTCTCACTTACACAATGCTCTGAGACTCAAGACCGGCGGCGCTTCATGCTTGTGTTTCTGGGCCAGATGACGCTGCCAGACAAAAGAGGTGATTGGATCCAGGGTTTGCTCATGCATCCTGTTTTTGTGGGCCAGGCAATAACGGATCCCTTTTTCCATGTCATTATAGGTATGGCCCAGGTCCTTCTCGTCGGTCTGATTGTTTTCGAGACCCGCCGAAGGGATGCGATCGATATGCGCCTCTTCGATGACATTCTGGTCCCTGAAATAGTCCAGAAGCTGATAGACTTCAGATTTAAAGAGCTCTCCGATGGGGAAGAAATCGGCCAGTGCATCGCCACCTTTGGTATCGTAACCGATAAAATCTTCGGACAGGTTCCCCGTTCCGATGACACGAACCCGCCTGTCTGGAAACCGGCTGGCCAGATTGTGAGCGATGCCGTACAGGATACACATCCTGGCGCGACTGCGGGCGTTACCTTTGTTGGTATCTGTCAATTCCAATGGGTTATCAATGTGTATCTGCTGATTGATGGCATCGGCAATGGCGCCGACGGGTCTTACCCGATGGTTTATCCCGATTCTTTCAGCAAGTTGTGTCGAACGGGCATTGAATGTCTGAATATCAACATCGTTATATGGCATACTGATTCCGTATACGGATGTTTTACCCAGTGCCCTGCTGCACAAAATGGCTGTCAGGGACGAGTCTGCGCCGCCGCTCAACCCGACAACCGCGATATCGGTCAATTTTTTTATCTCAGTTGTGATGTGTTGTACCATCTTGCTGCAATCGGAAATCATCTTGTTCTCCACTTGAATTGAATATAACAGGGAAAATATCGCCAGGTTTGCCGTCACGCGACTTCTGATCGGCCCAAGACACTGTCTGCCAGGGGGTTTTATCGGTTGCGGGGAGGAGCCGAGATCCCCATCTCATCCTTTGTGGTGTCTGCCCCGGATATGCCAATGTGTGCGGCTATCGATACTCAACCGTTTTCACAACTAAACCAAAATTTTTTCAACGAATCAACCGGCTTTTCCATCAGGATTTGAGCTAAATCCTCTCAAAGCCCAATCGAATTCTGCTGCAGCGTTTTTCAGTCCCTGAGTTCAAGCTGATATCCCTTTGCTTCCAGATGGTGCACGATTTTTTCAAGGTGCAGCTGGCTGCGTGTTTCCAGTTCCATCTCAACACGGGTTGTGTAAAGCGGAAGGGTCTTGGATCCCCGTTCATGATGGATATTCAGCACATTGGCCTGCAGAACGGAAACTTCGGCCAGCAGATGGGACAGAGCCCCCGGTTTATCCTCAAGATAAATAGATAACCGCAGAATTCGCCCGCTTTGAACCAGCCCCTG
>JAHJRI010000396.1 GCA_018830885.1 bacterium
CATCACCACCAGCTCGGCGCCGAGATAGATACTCGCATTCATCAGGATCTGCATCCCCGTGACATGGAAGAATGGCACCACCCCCAGCAGGACGTCCTCGCTGGTAATCCCCTGCCAGAAAGCGGGAAACAGGGTATTGGGCATCAGGGTTTCATGCGTGTGCATGCACCCTTTTGGCAACCCTGTGGTTCCGGAGGTGTATATGATGGCCGCCAGGTCATCATCCCGGGAGGAATGGGGTCCGGGCTTGCCATTGGCTGACAAAGCGTCCCTCCAGGTCACAAATCCCGGAACACCGATTTCTACTGTCCCGGTGCGTAAAAATGCCGGAATGGGTAAATCAGTGGCTTCAGTGATGTAATCGCCGTAAGATGTGACGATGACCTGCCTGAGGTTTTCCCTGCCCACCAGAGGGACCAGCTGCTGATACAGTTCCGCCCCGCAAATGGCCACAGAGGCCCCGGCATCTTTGATGGTGTGCCGCAGCTCTTCGGTCAGATTCATGGGGTTTGACGGCACCAGGACGGCGTCTGCCCGCAGCACGGCGTAATAGGCGATGATAAACTGGGGGCTGTTCTGCATGTAGAGCAGGACCCGGTCACCTTTCCGGACCCCACATGTTTCCTGCAGATATCCCGCCAGTGCATCCACTTCTGATTTGATCCGTGCATAGGAATAACCGGTCCCATAATAGGAAACGGCTGTCTTGGATGGATAACGGGTCGCCGAAACCTCAAGGTTATAATAGAGCGAGGTTTTTGGCAGGACAAAGGAGTGGGGGACAGTCTTCGGCCAGTACTTGCAGTGTGAAGGGTCCATGGGCTTCCGGGGAAATAGGTCGATTGTTTTGAGAATATAGGGGACGATAACGATAAAACGCGAGAATCGCCTTTGTGGAATAATGAAATATTCACCGGAATGTCAACCCTAATCTCAGGGTGCAAGACTGGTGAGACATCCAAGTCCCGTTCTTACGCTGCATGCCAGTGTTGAAATGAAACCGGGAGTCACGCTTGATCGAGACAGGTTACCTTAAAGCCCCCATAGACCATCAAAAACCAGGGGCTTACCATCAAAATTAACTCTGCCAATGCCCTGTTACGATTTTTCACCCTTCCTGTCAGCCCCTAAAATACAGATTTGGGCGACCTCGCTGAATCCGTCGCCCTTTTCAAAGACAGAAACATTTTTGGGTGCGGCTTCGGTTGAACCGGGAACACGGAAGGATGCACAGTCGACTTTTTTGAGTGCGGTCTCTTCAGGTTTGTCCAGCTGGGGAATCCAGTCATACGGATAGCGGTAGGCCCGGTAGAGATAGTTGGTATTTTCATTCTCAGCAAAAAAGGGGCTCACATATTCCCAGACCAGCCGGTGGTCCGGTGTCACTTCAAACACCCGCCCGTCAGCGCCTTCCGTTATCAGGGTGTTACCGTTCGGCAGCCGTTGGGCCGAACTGATATAGCCACTGTAAAATTTGTAATTATCCGCCAGATCGACAAAACCGGCCTCGATCGGTGTGTATTGCCAGATAGTTTCCAGGGTATCGGGATCGATTTCAAGCACACGGGAGCTGTCGCGCAGGGCATTGTTGAAACCGGTGGGGGATCCCGGGTTGGGGGCGCCATACCCGGCCCAGCCACCGTTGTCGAACACCAGGATGTTCCCTTCTCCCGGCAATCCTCTCGGGATCATATGGGCATGATGGGGACCGATGATCCATTGAAGTTTTCTCAACGCCGGTGTCGCGTCATAGTTGGGACCGAGCTGCCATACGATCCTGCCGCTCTCTTTATCGACAACCGCCAGGATATTCATCTGTCGGCTGCTCCAGATCAGGTTGTCCGGGTGAAAGCGCTTGTCCCCCCGGTCAAACCATCTGTTGGGTCCGAGGGCGGACATGGAATTGATATGAATCCAGTCTGCCATGCCGTTCCCGATATCAGCATGCAGATTGGGATGTCGATAAAGGGTATTCAAGGTCTGTTGATCAAAATCGAATGCATCGAAATGCTCGCTGCAGACCCACTCCCAGACGATGTTCCCTGCCCAGTCGACCTCAATGATGGTGTCGTCCAGCAGCTGTTTGTCGGTGATTTCCGGCTGGCGAAGATTCTTGTGGCACAATATCAGGGTATTCCCCTTGTCTGTCAGGGGAAGCATGCCCGGGACGTAGTAACCGACCGGATTTCCTTCCCGCTGGTAGTCGTGATGCTGTCTTGCCATCCACTGGGGTGTCTCGCCGGGATCCTCGACATACGCATATTGATTAAACTGCCATGTCACTTTCCCATCCCAGTCCAGCTGAATCAGGTCCTTGACATCCTGATAACCGAATTTGCTGCTGCGTCGACCGGAACTTCCCATCAGAACGCCGTTCGGCAGCAGTTTGTTGGGGAAGCCATGCAGCCGCTGCACCTGCCTGACCACATTGCCGTTCATATCAATGATGGTGGCACCGATGTCCTTCGCCTGAAATACGGTGTACCCGTTCCAGCAATGATCGGGATGATAAACAGTGGTGCCTGTTGGATATACGGTGGGAAATCCCATGGACCCAATCTCCTCTCTGGTTTGTTTAAACGTGGATGGTACTTAAGGGCACCTTGAATAATTAAAAGTATCGAACTTATCGCACCAAAGGGTTGATCTTTCAAGAAACGCACGAGTCCATCCATGGAGCTCCTGGAAGCCATCCATGGCTTCCAGGGTTCTTGAAACACCAACCCTTTGATGCTGACTGAGTTCCATTTAATCAAGGTGCCCTTGATATGAACCGATCCCTGTCACATCCAACGGCAGGGTGCGCCTACGGCGGATCAATTTTTTTCGACTTGCGAAACCCGAACCAGTAAAAAGAAACAATGGCCATGGCGAACAAGACAATCGCCACCGGATGATTCAGCAGTATGATGAAGTCTCCGTCAATGATATTCAGTGATTGAGACAGGGAAAGTTCGAATCTCTCTCCGAGAAAAAAGGCGATCACAAAAACAATGACGGAATAGCCGAAAGCGTTCATAAAATAGGCCAGAAAGGCGAACAGGAACATGATCGCCACACCGAACAGCCCGCCGGTTGCCAGATAGACCCCGATGATGCAAAGCAGCAGTGCCGCTGGAAAGATGAACGATTCAGGTGCCCGGATCACACGGGCCCATAGTCGCAGTCCCAGCATTCCCGAAAAAAGGTTGAGAACATTGGCCATCATCAGTGTGCCAAAAAGGCCGTAAATCAAACGCCCCTGTTCCTGGAAAAGCAGCGGTCCCGGTTGAATGCCATGGATCATCAAGGCGCTGATAATCAGGGCAGCAGCAATGTTGCCCGGAATCCCCAATGTGAGCAGGGGGATCAAATTGGCCCCGGCGACGGAACTGTTGGCCGACTCCGTCGCCGCGACCCCATGGATATTTCCCTGGCCAAAACTGTCTGGATCCTTTGACACCTGTTTGGCGGTGGCGTAACTCATAAAGGATGCAGCCGATGAATCGAGACCCGGAATAGCTCCCAGGATGGTGCCGATGACCGACCCTCTTAAGATGGTATACCGGCAGGCCCAGTATTCAGCCCAGCTGACCCTTCGATCCGCCCTGCTTTGTCCTTTGGAAACCGTTACCGCTGCCCCGATTTCCCCCCGTATCAGGGAAAGCCGGCGAAAAATCTCAGCCACAGCCAGCATGCCCAGCGCGATGGAAACCAGGGACAAACCGTCATACAATTCAAAATGGCCGAAGATAAACCGTGGTGTACTGTTTTCCGGATCGAGACCAACGGTGGCACAAAACAGTCCCAAAGCGGCCGCTGCAATTCCCTTGATCATGGAGTCGCCGACCAGTCCCGCGATGATTGAAAAGGCAAATACCATCAGCGCAAGAATTTCAACGGGGCCCATTTTCAAGGCTGCAGTAGCGATCAACGGCGCGATGGTAATCAATACCACATCGCTGAAAGCATCCCCGGTAACCGAGGCATAGAGCGCCATCTTGGTGGCTTTTTGCGACTGTCCTTTCTGCGTCATCGGATAGCCGTCCAGTGTCGTTGCCGCCGCATCGGGGGTACCGGGCGTGTTGATCAAAATGGCAGGAATGGCCCCACCGACCAGTCCACCTTTGTTGATTCCCATCAGGAAAGCAATGGCCGGAAGGGGATTGAGCTGGAAAGTAAACGGAATCGCGATCGCCATCGCCATAACGGGTCCAATCCCCGGGACTGCGCCGACAAACTGGCCGACAATAACGCCAGCCAGGACAAACATGAGATTGGTTATCGTCAATGCGTCAGCCAGACCGGCCAGGATGATGTCAATATCAATCATGGGTGCTTGATGGATTCTTTTCAGGGAAGTGGTCTGTTCAGCAGGAAGTCCACGCACAACCAGATCGATGCCGGCAGTAGAACAACACCGGAAACAAGCCAGAGCGGTCGTCGTTCACCGATAATTAACATAAGTGTCAGTACCAGGAGCGGTGCGGCGATTGTAAAACCAATCAGATCCATTAAAAAAAGTCCGATCACCCCAATGATAAAAAACAACCCCACGCGCAGGGAGAATGCGGCATCAAATGTTGCTTTGCCGGTCGGAAAAACAAAATGGGTCGCACCGGTGATGATGATCATGATGGCCGTTATATTGGGCAGGGTTGCCGGTTTCAGCCATCCAACATCCGCTGGTTCAGTATGGTGCGGAATGACCCAGAAAAACAGAATGGCGCCCGCAACGGCAACAACCAGCCCCGATAATCGATTGAGGTTCATGTAAATTCAGTGACAAAGAATCGAAAACCCCCTGCCATTTGAAATAACAGGGGGTTGATTGACAGGGTCTACTTGCCTGCTTCGATGAGGTATTTAATATCCGTGACACCATCAGACATCATTTTGTATGTTCCTTCGGGTCCCAGGTTAAAGGGAGGAACGACCATGGTGTTGTAGAGGACTTCCCGGACCTTATCGGAATAGATCGCTTTGTCAAACGCCTTGGCTAGAGCTGCCTTGACATCGGCGGGTAAGCCCTTTGGCGCTGCAATGTAGTAGTGCGGTTCAAGGTAGAAGTTGTAGCCGTTCTCGATCAGGGTCATCACTTCCGGTGCATAGGAGAGTCTTTCCTTGCTCACCACCACAATCATTTTCAGATCGCCGCTCTTGACATACTTGACGTGGGAGCCTGCAAGACAGCCGATGTCAATATGGCCGCCCAGAATACTCTGAATCTGCTCCGCCCCGCTTTTGTGTTTGACAAATTTGAAATTCAGCCCGTTTTTTTTGCCGACCGGTCCCAGCACCATTTGCTGAGGCTGGGCGTCAAAACCGATATTCAACCCCTTGTTGGTTTTTGTAAACGCCAGAAGTTCCTTGAAGTTGTTGAACGGCGCATCCGCCTTTGCCACAACCGCGATTTCACCTTTTAAAATGGTGCCGATATAATCAAAACTGTCGACATTAAAGGGCAGCTTGTCTCCCCGCATCGCGAGATTCAAAAGGATGGGGACATTCACGCCCAGACCCAGGGTCAATCCGTCCGGTTTTTGCATCATTAGCCCGGAAAACATGGCGACACCGCCACCACCCGGTTTATTCTCGACAACAACGTTCCATCCGGTGTCTTCTTCCACCTTGGCTGCAACCAGGCGTCCCATGATATCGGTAGATCCTCCGGCCCCGAAACCGATCTGGAGTTTAATCGACCCCTTCGGCGACCACTCCGCCGCTTGAGTCAGAACCGGTACAAGAGCCATACAGGCAGCTGCGAGAACGACCAGCATATTCCTCATCTTCATTTTTTCTCCTTTTCCAGGTTGTTGCTTGTTTTTAAACCGATATCAATAAAATGGGTTGAGCTCCATACAGATTTGATCAGGCGGCCTGGATATCTGCTTGAACGCTCCAAACCGCAATGTGCCAAACAGGTTCATCGCCAGTCCCATACCCGGCGATTTCACTTCTGCATTCTTAAGCCAAACGATCTGCTTAGTCAAAAAAAAACGGTCTGCGGGCAGAATCCCGCAACCGGATCTATTGAATTCCTGCGATCTGTCTCGGTTGCCAATGGACAGCCCATCAATGGCGGGTCCTGGGGCTGACCGGGGCCAATGGGACTCAATGTCCGTTCTTTGCGGTTTCATCACACTTCAATCACCAGCAGATCCCGTCCCACGATGATGTCTCCACCGTAACCGATTCTGATCTCTCCAGCCATTTCTTCCAATAAGGCATCACTTTTTTCTCTGATATGGGTCAATATCAATTTGCCGGTATTGACTTTTCTGGCAATTTCGCCTGCCTGGAGTGACCCGGTCAGAATGTGTTCTGAAATCAGCTTGCCTTCCCTGTCTGCCATTTCCCCTGCCGAAAGATAGCAGGACAGCACCAGGGCGTCAGAATCCCTCGCCAGGGCATCCAGCCCCTGACAGTCAACCGAATCACCACTCACTGCAACAGTTTTGCCTTCCGCTTCAATACGATAACCCAGGCATTGCCAGATTTTCGGTGATATGCCCAGACCGTGTCCGTGCCTGACATAATCGCAGACGATCTTAACCCTGTCGTTTTCATAGACCGTCCCCGGCTGGACATCTTCGGCCCGGACAAGCGTCCCGATATCAGTCAGGGCGACGCCGCTTGAACCCGCTTCTATCATGCGAAAATTGATATCCTTGTTGTATACCTGACCCAGCAGGACATTAACCATCCCCGCTGTGCCGTCGGGTCCGAATATCAGCAGCGGATCCTTCCGTCCCAGGTTCCAGCTGGAGAGAATGATGTCTCCCAGGTTGCCGATATGATCATAGTGGTGATGGGTGATACATATTGGATTGACCGTTTCCACTGGAATTCCGGCTCTTGCCAGTTGCGTTCCTGCACCGCGGCCGGCATCAAAGAGAATCACCTGGTCGGCTATCTGTATGGCCAGGCAGGGCCCCTGCCGGTTTGGATCCGGTTTTGGACCGCCTGTTCCAAGTAAAATAAGCTTCATCTACAGTATTTATTCAGCTGATTAGCGTTAATGGCGTCAAGATCTGTATGAAATTGAACGGATTGGGAGTGGTGAAGCTATGAAATTGAACGGATTGGGAGTGGTGAAGCATCGCCAGGATGGCGATGTGAACGACCGACCTCGGAGCCAGGCATGGATGACTGTCGAGAATGAGTTCAATTTCATACAGATCTTGATGCCATTAGTTCGGAAAAGTGGTGAATAGTTACCATCTACAGTATCTATTCAGCTGATTAACCGGGCGATCCGGTCACAATTCCAGCAGTTACAAAACGTTTCAGCCAGCAGCCATGATCAGTCTGTCATTAAACTCATTCTCGACAGGTGAGAAGCGAAGCTCGTAGCTTGGATTATGCCTGTCTCCCATTCTCCGGTCAATCAAGATCCGGGCTACGATTCTGGCGTCGGTTTATCCAGGACCAGACTGGCATCTGCCTGATTAAATCCTTGTGTCATATTGCTGAACCGTGTGTCCATGATTTCCCGCATTTCAGGGTGGGTAAAAATATAAAAATCTTCGTTTGATAATGCTTCCAACACCCGATGGCCCACAATTTCCGTATCGATGCCGGTTACGACCGGTTCTTTGAGAACTGCCAGTTTCGGGTTCTTTTTCACTATATCGTCGAAGTGGATGGGCCCCCCGTAGCGTTCCTGCCGGTTGCGCATGCTGTCGTATATCCGTGATTTTACAAAAGCCGGGCAAAGCACGGAGACTTTTATCCCGGATGGCGCCAGTTCGGTTAGCCAGCCCTCGGAAAGACTGACAACGGCGGCTTTGGTCGCGCAATAGGGGCCTCCGTATGAGACGCCGAGAATCCCCGCCATTGATGCCACATTGATCAACCAGCCACCTTCGCCATGGGATTGCATCAAGGGCACAAACACCTGTGTGCCATACACCACGCCCATCAGATTGACATCCAGAACCCAGCGCCAGTCGTTTTCCCGGATCCGGTTCTGGGGACCCGTGACACTGACACCGGCGTTGTTGATCAGCATATGGACCTTGCCAAAGACAGCGATGGTTTTTTGAGCGGCGCTTTCCAGATCTTCGCGGATGGAAACATCGCATTGAACCCCTTCAGCTTTAAATCCTTCTTGTTGAAGGGTCTTCACGGCCCTGTCCAGGACCAGGGGATCAATATCAGACAGCATGATATTCATCCCTTCCTGGGCCAGTCGATGGCCAATATGATAGCCGATGCCTTCTGCACCGCCGGTGATAAAAACGGTTTTACCTTTAAGATCCAACATGTATGGCTCCTTTTTTAACGAAGGGGGGTGATCTTTCTAATTCATTGATTCAAAATAAAAAAAGTCCGCAATAGACCTGCAGGATGGGTGTCGCGACCCCTGTTCAGGCAACGGAATTTGTTCAGAACGCTATTCTGGCTATTTCCAGTGAATGATGGGCTGTTTTCGCTCAGGCAGCCGATGGTAGCGGAATCGGGGATAACCGATCATCATGGGATAGAAATGGGTGTGGGATTCCGGTAACCCGATCAGTTTTCTGAGTGGCTCGGAGGAATGCAGCGCCCGTTTGACGAGACCTGCCCAGCACGTCCCCAGACCCCTGGGACCTGCCATCAGTTCAAGATAGGACAGGGCAAGACTGAGATCCACCATCCCGCTGAAATTGGTTTTCGGTGCGGAAGCGGTGACGAGACAGGGCGCGTTGCGGGTGATCGTGTCGATCCCGGCATCGAAGGCAGCGACGATTCTGGGGAAATAGGATATTACCATGCCCTCTTTTTTAGCCGATTTCAGGAATTCCCGCATCCAGTCGATAGACAATTCAGCGATCTGTCTGACCTCTTCCTTGTCGCTGTGCACCGTCCATTCAACGGTCTGGGAATTACTTCCCGTTGGTGCATAGCGCGCCTGGTCGATGAGAAATTGAATCTCTTCCTTTTCCACCGGCTTTTTCTTAAAATTGCGGATGGATCGACGAGACCGCAGAAACTGGGCCGCCTGTTTTTGATCGATCACCAGATCAGCCTCAATCGGAGGGCACTCCTCCTGGGTTGTCTTTATATGATGGAAAGCGCCATGGGGGCATACGGAAACACAATGTCCGCACACCAGGCACATCAGGTCACCTCCGTCAATCATTGCAGGCAGGCTTTTTTTGTCCGGCTGTTTCAGGATGGCGGCTGGACATTCCAGCACACAGATGCCGTCTTTCTTACATTTGGTATCATCGATCTGAATAAAACCCATGCTTCTCCTTCACACATTTGGTTATTTGATAATATCTTTTCAGGTTCGGCGATAGACGCCGAAAATCAGTAATTCACTGAACACATTCCTGGCGTTCTTCGCTGTGAGTCTTGGGAATTCAATCACACACAGGTCTCAGCTTCTGCTCAGAAAAAGGAGGAATGAATCGTTCCATTTGACATTTTTCCCGATGATCGTCACGACATCTGAAGGTTCAGGGATTTCCCGGGAAGGTCAGCCGGTGTCAGGACTTTGAACTGCCTCACATCCATGCCACGCCAGCATTCATCAGGAGCAGAAAACACGATCTCCCTGCAGTGGGTTCGCCATTTTAGGGGAGATGAAGAGACGCTTCAGGGTTAAAACGAGCATTTGCTCCATTTTTAGCAAAGCGGGACAGCCCCGTCAATTAAAATCGAGCAATTGCTCCATTTTGATGAAAAGGCTCTGTATCTTTTTATAAACTGGAAATTCAGATATTTAGTCGAAACTGCCAAGACAAAACCTCATTCCGGCAGGTTATTCTGCATTTGGCATAGGTGTCCGCTTCGCCTGGAAAAGAGGTGGTCGCGCAGTTTCAGAAAGGGTTTTTCGACGGTCCCATTGAGGATATAGCCGCCTGATATGGCAGCGGACAGAGCGATGAGTGGTGTCGGTATTATGTTTCTGAAGTCTCAGAAAATTGCCTGAAAGGAAATCCAGCCCATCAGCACCAGCAGTGAAAAAAGGGTCACCGGGACGCCAATCCGGGCATGTTCCAAAAAACCGATTTTAATGCCAAAACCAGCCGCCTGCTCGATAACGATGAGATTGGCGATGCTGCCGATCACAATCAGGTTCCCGGCAAATGTACTGGAAAGTGCCAGTGTATACCATTGCAGAGGATTCAGGGTGTCCAGGAATTGAACCAGCAGTATGGTTGCCGGGACATTGCTGAAGATATTGCTCATTATTGTGGAGACGATGACCAGGATATGCAGATTGCCCAGTTCAATCCCCCGACTGTTGATTGTTGCGGCCATCTGTGCGGGCAACCCTGTTGTTTCGAGGGCTTGAATCACGATAAACAGGGCGCAGAACAGCATGATCAGATGCCAGTCGACGAGCTGAAGAATCTGACGGGATTTCATTTTTCTGCTGCAAAGCAGAATCCCGGCAATGGCAATCGCAGAGAGTTCCCTGGGGATCCCTGTGAAAAACAGCATGACCAGTATCCCGATGGCTGCCAGTCCTTTCATACTTTGCCATCGGTCAAATTCAGGCCATGTGGATGGTGGCTCGTCCGCCTGATCTTCCGGAGCCTGTCTGTATAAGTCATGCCGGTAAAAGAGCAGGATCAGGGCGTAACTTCCCATGAATGAAATGATGGCAGGCGGGGCACACCAGATGAGAAAGTCAGCAAAATTAAGACGTCCCACCTGTCCGATCAGCATGTTTTGCGGGTTGCCGATAATCGTGGCAGCGGAGCCGATATTGCTGGAAATCGCCAGTCCAATCAAAAAAGGGATGGGATTCAAGCGTGCTCTGAGCAATGACAGGGCTAATACGGGCGTAAATGCCAGGCAGATAATATCGTTGGCCAGCAGAGCTGACAAAGTGGCGCTCACCACCATGGATAGCAACAGAAACCATGACGGCCGCTTGAGCATCCCGGTTAAAAGCATCACCGCACGGGTATAAAACCCCCCCAACCGGAGTTGGGCAGAGATAATCATCAAGGCAAACAGCAGTAATATTGTTGAAACATCGACGGAGGCGACGGCTTTTTCGGTGGTGATGGCTCCGGTAACCACCATGGCGATCGCACCGAGTAAAGCGATCCCCGTTCTGTCCAGCATCAGTCCTGGCACGCGACCCAGGGCAATGCCCAGATAGGTGATCCCAAAAATGGAGAGGACGACCCATACCATATTTTGTCCTGCTTTAAAATCAATGAAATAAAAACCCGACTGTGGTTTAAAGCGGTCAAAAATATTTTTTGACGACTCAATAAATCAGTGTCATCTTATATGAATCATGGGAAAAAGAAAGTCAGTCAGTCGAATTTTGTCAACCAATCCATAGATTGGCGGCTGAAACGACGCTTTTTCGTTTTCCATCGTAAGAAAACAGGGACCTGCCCGCAGATCAGGGGCGAAACCACAACGTGCAACCCAGGTTTATGAAAAACAGGCAAGATCATCATCCGTCTCCATTCCTGACGTCAATCCCTGCCGGGTATGTCGCCTGGTGCCCGGGTGAAGAGTTTTATGTCAATCTGGCAGGGTTATACAACTATCTTGAACTGCCGTATTATATTTCCCAGGATTATGAACATTCAAATCGACCGATTCATCCTACCTGCGCTGAAATGCTGGATGCGTATATATCGCCTCTGCTGCTTGAAAAAGCAAAACTGAACGGACTGGATATTCCGGACTACTATATCAGTAACGGATATTTCGAACCGCCTGTGGTGATTGACCCGATCAATCCATTTACAATCAAGAGTCGTGTGATCCTGAAAAATGGCAGAGAAACCTCGATCGGCAAATCGATGACCCGTAATTTTACCTATGCCATCTGCTGCCAGGAAATTCCCCCCAGAAGCCGGGTCGTTTACATCCGGTCAGTGCTGGGCTGGAGTCTGTCGCGACAGTTTCGGGAAATCTCGCTGCTCATCTGGGAACACTTCCGGATTCCCCTGGCGAAAATCCGTCTGATCGTCAAACCCGATAATAAGATCCTGTTGAGCGATATATCCCCTTTACCTTTGGAATCACTGGGGGCAAAAGAACGCAAATATCTTGAGGAGCATGTTCAATGGGAAAAATAGGCATTTATGTGGAGCGCTATACCATTTCCAGCGCTGACCAGATGAACGGGTTGATGCGCTTTGCCCAGGTGGCCCTGCATATGGGGCACAGAACCGATTTCCTGTTTCGCCCGGATATGTTTAAAATCCGGGAATACGATGCCATTTATATCCGGGCCATGACAGACCCGCTCAATTCATCCTACGTGGCGGCCAGAATCGCCGAAATGAATGGCATTCGTGTCATTGATGACTCCCGTTCCATTCGTATCTGCTGCGACAAGGTCAATATGTATCAACATCTGATCAGCAAGAACGTGGCGATTCCCCAGACCATGTTCCTGCATGAAAATGAATTGACGGCTGACAATGCAAAAAAAGTGTTTGCTCTTCTCGGGAATCCGGTGGTCCTGAAGGCGCCCAACAGTGCTTTTTCCCTCTATGTTGATCGTGCGGAAACCGTTGAGGAGTTTATCAAAATCGGGAAGCGTTATTTTCGCAGGGCGGATCGCATTGTTGCGCAACGGTTTGTCAAATCCGCATTTGACTGGCGTGTGGGAATGCTGGGTGGGAAACCGATTTATGTCTGTCAGTATATGATTCCCAAAAAGCGCTGGAAAATAGCCACCTATACACCGGAGGGTCGTTCTTTCTATGGTCCGGTCCGACCGGTCGCGCTGGACAGTGTCGACCCACTTCTCCTGGAACGGGCACAACAGGCGGCAGCCGCTATCGGCAACGGCTTGTACGGAATCGATCTGAAACAGGTCGGGGATGACTATCTGGTCATTGAAGTCAACGATAACCCGACGATTAACGCCGGTGGTGAAGATAAAAAAGCACCCCACCTGAATGAACAATTGATTGAATTTCTGCTTTCGGGCTCATGCTGACCACAAATACCACGATTCATATTCGACTGGCGGTCTCAACAGACTTACCGGCACTTGTGCAGCTTGAAAAAAAGGCATTTACCGCTGATCGATTCAGCGAAGAGCACATCGATTACCTGTTGACTCGTGCCCGCACATCCATTTTTATCGCTGAAACAGACCGGCATCTGGCCGGTGTTGCTTATATCCAGTGGCGAAAGAACTACCAGAAAGCCCGTTTGTACAGTATTGCCATCGAACCGCACCTGCAGAACCAGGGCATTGGAAAAGCGCTGCTGAAGACATGCGAAATGGAAGCGGCTCGCCGCGGCTGCAGGGAGATGACACTGGAGGTCAGACCGGATAATGAGACCGCCAACCGGTTTTACGAAAGCTATGGATATCTGGCAGGGCCCCTGGTATCAGGGTTTTATGAGGATGGTTCCCCGGCGTTACGCAGGAATAAACTGCTGTCAACTGAAGTCCCCGCCCAGGTCCGGTGTAAAATTCCCTATTATGCCCAGACAATCGGTTTCACTTGTGGCCCGGCCTGCCTGATGATGGTGATGAAGTATTTTGACCCGGAAGGGAAATACAACCGGTTTCTGGAAATGAACCTGTGGAAGGAAGCCACACTCGTATTTATGACATCCGGTATCGGCGGAACAGACCCTTTCGGTCTGGCACTGGCTGCTGTTCGACGCCACTATTCGGTGCGCATGATTACATCAACGGAAAAAACACCGTTTGTCTACTCGGTCCGGTTACCGGAAAAAAGAGCCGTCATCCGTCTCGTGCACCAGGGCATGAAGAAGGAGGCATTAGCCCTGGGGGTTTCGACATCGGCCTATGATTTTACTTTTGAAGACATTAAGAGTGCCCTGCTGAGGGGAGCTATTCCGATATCCCTGATCAGCACCTATCGCCTGTCCGGCTGCCGCGTTCCCCACTGGGTTGTCATCACCGGTTTTGATCAGAAGTATGTCTACATCCATGATCCCTATGAAGGGGCATCCCGCAACAGCAAGCTGAAAGCCCGCAATATGAAAATTGAACATGGGGAATTCCAGGCCATGAGTCGTTATGGAAAAGATGTTTACCGATGCGTGATTTTCATTGGCCCGCGGGAATCCCCGTCCCAGTGACATACGCTCCAATCGATGCAGTGAAACAGTATATCGTCGTCAGTGGTAAAGATTATTTTTTAGTAGTCGATGTTTTATTCAGGAACTCCCCTGATTGGTATCGTCGTGCCCGGGGTCAGGATGTTTGCCTCCCCTGAATGGCATACTGCCATAATATCCACTGTTTGTATTCAGTTTGGTTATCTTACCCCCTTTATCCAGGTATTCTGTGACGGCGTTTCTTAAAAACTTTTTATTCGGTTTGAAAGTAGCCGGTTTTTTTCTCAATGATTTCTCTGTCTTGCCTTTTTCCATGGTAAGCTCCAGTCGTCTTGGTTTATTAACTGATCTGCACGCTTCAGTCAGCGTTTACTCTTCTGCTTCCCCCGCCACTTTCCTTGAATGATGTCATCAGAGAGTTGAAACCATCATTTTCTTATGGCGCGAACGGCCTCCATTCCTTCCACGTCTGTAATAGTAAAAATTTCATACTTCAATGGCTTGCGTAAAAGAGACTTTGAGCCAAGCAACACGCTGAAGCGACCCGACCGGATATGCCGGTCCAGGTCTTCTCGCGTTTGCCACTCTTCCAGCAGGCTGAAAAAGTTCTTGTCTTCAATACCGCAGAATATGGCGCATCCCAGGCAACCGGTCTCCCTGTCTGTCGGTTCAACCAGGGAGATGAGTGTTTGTCTGAATTCCAGCTGCTTTTCCGGACGCACCTCCAGGGTTATTCTGACAATGATCATGAAAATCTCCATTTTTGCAGAATAGTGCACAGGACCGGATATATGCTTGTTTCCACGTCAAGGATCTCCCGGAATCGATCCTTGACGTGGAGTGGTTCACAGACAACTAACAGAGACCCTGTATGTGGGACTTATGAGTTATTTTTCAATATCAATGCTGAACACATATCGGCGACCTGGCTATCAGGTTCCTTTTCAAAAGGCATGGTCGCCCAGCCCTGTTGCTTGACATATTGATCGATTTTCCACGAATCAACTCTTTTAAATTCAATCAGCTTGTTATCTTTATCTGGATCCTGGTTGAACATTGCCATGCACATCGGCGTTAAACGCTCAACAACTGCTTTGCGGGCCATTTCTCTGCCCCTTTCACTGGACGTGTTCGCTGAAACCCATCCACCCCAGGCAAAGCCGATAATCATTGCAATGATGGCACCACCAATGGCACTCAGTACTATGGACTTGATTTTATCTTTGTTCATCAGATACTCCCTTTTTTAATTGAAAAACTTTTATGATTGGAAAGGATATACACTCAAGGTTCGAGCCAAACCGGCAAAGTTGCTGAATATTGGTTTCAACCTGCTGATATAAAGTCTGCTTTTTGTGGCAAAAGAGCGCTTGAGAATCAGCGGTTGAATCCCTGTGGCTGGTTAAATATGACCAATGGTCATATTTAACCAGCCTGCTTAGGACAAATGATCCAAAAGATTGATTTTTTTTCAGGAAAAGGCAGGCTGTTTCCCTCGACCAGAGAATGCACTATATCTGAAAGGATTTTAGGGGATGACGATACCCAGCTTTTTCATGCGCGCTCGCAACGTACTGCGGTCCAACCCGAGTATCTCCGCGGCACCGTTTTTTCCACTTACCTTCCACTGGGTTTCTTCAAGCACCTGAAGAATATAATCGTGTTCAACTGCCTCCAGGGTTCTTTGCTTGGGGTTTACATCTGTCAATGGCTGTTTGAGTTCATCAACCAGTCGTAGTTTAGGGCCAGACGAGGCAATCACGGCCCTTTCAAGCACATTTTCCAGCTCCCGAATGTTTCCAGGCCAGTGATAGTGACGCAAGGAATTCATGACACTCACGGGAATGATTTTAATCGTCTTCCCGAGCCGTTTGGCAATTTTTTTTACATTGTAATCCACCAGAAGTGGTATATCTGAATCACGATCTCGGAGGGGTGGGACTGTAATGGGGAAAATATTAAGCCGGTACCAGAGATCGTCCCGAAAACGACCCTTGCGGACTTCTTCTTCCAGATTACGGTTTGTTGCCGCAATAATGCGGACGTTAATTTTGATGGTTTCGGAGCTGCCCAATCGCTCAAACTCACCGTCCTGGATGACCCTGAGTAACTTTGGCTGCAGTTCCAGGGGTAACTCACCAATTTCATCCAGGAAAATCGTGGCGCCATGGGCAATCTCAAACCGCCCCAGACGTCTGGCATGAGCACCTGTAAAAGCTCCTCTTTCATGGCCGAAGAGTTCGCTTTCAATCAGGTTTGACGGAAGTGCGGCACAATTCATTTTAACCAGGGCACGATCTTTTCTTGGACTCAGACCATGCACGGCTCTTGCCACCAATTCCTTGCCGGTTCCGGTTTCTCCGAGAATCAGCACTGTTGTATCGGAATCTGCGATTTGCTCAATCTTGTAAAAAACATAATTGATTTCGTCGCTTTGACCAATGATGTTTTCATGGTTGTATTCAAGCTTTATTTCTTCCTGCAGGTAGGCTCTTTCCGCCTCCAGTTGATTCTTCAGCTTTTCTATTTCAAAGAGGGCGGATTCTGTCAGTTGTTTGCTTTTTTCCGCTTCTTCCATGGCAGAGACGAGCTCGGCTGTTCGGTGCTCAACAATTTTCTCAAGGTTTTTTTTATAGTATTCACGTTCGGTGACGTCTTCGATAGCCAGCAGAATCAGCTGGGTTTGTCCCGGTTTTCGGTAAATCCGACTGGCATTCAAGTGCATGATTTTGCGGCCGATCGTCTTGAAGTTATGTTCCACTTCAAAATCATTGAACCTTGAAGTCCCGGGCAGAATATCCTCCAACAGTTCCTTGAGCCGGGGAATATCCCACTGCCGATTCCCGATATCGTATATCAATAGACCTTCGGTATCTGCAGGGTTGACATCGAACGTACTGTAAAAAGATCGATTGGCTCTGACAACCTTCAACTCGGCGTCAAGAATTACCAGTGGTTCCCGAATTGATTCGAGGAAATTGTCAACAATCTCAATCGAGGTTTTCAGCGGTTGACTTTCATCCTCAGAATGCTCAGGTTTTTGTTTCATTTGACCCGTTGTGCCATGCAGGATCGAAACGCCAGCCTTCGGGCCAGCGCGTTGCGTTACTGAAATAAAAAGCAGTGGACGTCCCGCTCATCATCACTGTACCCCGGTTGGTCGAAAAAGTAAAATTGGCATAATGTATTGTAAATTTTTAATTTTCAGGGTTTCAGACCGTCAGGCTTTTTTACTGTGAAGGGCAGCCGGTGCCGACCACTTCGTTTGATTGCAGATCGATCCCGATTTGATTCAGATGCTGTGTTTAATCCGAGGTTTATAAAATGCCAACTAATTTTTTGAACAGGAGAAAGCCCATGGCGGCAATCCAGGAGGCAATCCAGGCACCTTTTGGATGGCGAACCCGGATTGTGGGGATAAGACTTTACATTGACAAAACCAGCATAAGTTTTAATAATACAAGTGGGTAATCAGTTGATTAAAAAGCCAACCCGTTTGTTCAATAAGGGTGTTGACGCATCAGCTTTATTGCTCAGCATGAGGTTAATACCTCACTGCCTGCGGCGATGGGTGATCTCACGTACGGATCCGGAACCCCGTCATCTATTTTCTGGATGACGGTTCTACGCTGCACGCTTCGCGCATTCAGTGCTGGAGTAACGAGTGTCACGCCGGCCGCTTGCGAAAGGGGAGGGCATTCAAGTCATGAACGGGTACGATTTGATCCATGAAAAAACTGAACTGCTGGGAAGTTAAGAAATGCGGCAGGCAAAACAAGG
The DNA here is from genome assembly GCA_018830885.1 of bacterium. GTDB lineage: Bacteria > SAR324 > SAR324 > XYD2-FULL-50-16 > XYD2-FULL-50-16 > JAHJRI01. The sequence continues at coordinate 17,785 of JAHJRI010000396.1, forward strand.
GGAACGACTATTTTTTTGAGGAAGTTGGAACCTGTCCTGCCTCCACTGAATTGAGCGTTGATGGCGTCAATGATGGTAAAAATGCAGGAAGGGCTTGTTGGGCAATTGCCGGCACCTTTTGCGGGGAAGAAACCCAGGGGGATTATGTCGACAAGGTTCGAACATGTTTCGACTGTGACTTTTACCAGCAGGTTCAAAAAGAGGAAAGAGAAAAGTTCGTAACCGGCAGCGAACTGATGGAAATCATACAGCATAAAGAAAAAATTCTGCAGGCAAAATTCGACCGCGAGGAGACAAAAACAATGAAACTGAAGAAATCAGAGTTGATCGAGAAACTTGTGAAAGAGATGGACAACTTCACCGACGAAGAGACCAGCAATAAAGTCAAGACAGAGATCGCCCGGGAGACAGTCAACCTGTTCTTCGGGTCCATCAAGGAGTCTTTGACTGCCGGTGACAGAGTGGAAATAAGGGGGTTCGGATCCTTTCACGTCAAGGAATATGATGGGTATACCGGACGGAACCCAAAAACAGGGGTGAAGGTGGCGGTGCAGCCGAAGAAACTGCCGGTGTTCCGTGCGGGTAGGGAGATGAGACAGATTGTGAATAAAAAGTAGCATTCTGAAACCACCGAGACCAACCATGGACAAGACCGACCGTGAACTCCTGATCACTCAAATTCAGGCTACCGAGAAACAGACCCAGGCTTATTTCGAGGATGATCGAGGAAAAACGCCTGCTGAACTGGCTGCCCTTTCAGCAACAGAATTGCAGAACTGGTTGAACCTGAGATCCACCCGACTGCAGTTTCTGATCGATGAAGGCATTGACAGGAACAAGAGCGATTGCGCCACCAAGCCATGAAAAATATTATCAGGAGAAGCTGGGCCCTTGGATTATTTCTGATTCTCGGATGTTCGATCGTGCTGGCCCAGACCAAACAGGCGCATGTCCACCAGATGGGGCACAGCGTGATGCCCTTCAGCCTCGCTAAAACCCTGCACATCTTTCAAATGACTGAATCCGGAGGCGTGGAGCGTGTCATTGTCAAGGATGCGGCAGATAGGGATCAGGTGACCATGATTCAGCATCACCTCCAGATTGAAGCAGGTGCTTTTCAACGGGGCGACTACTCGGATCCAATATCCCTGCATGGCGCAGACATGCCGGGATTAAAAGAATTGCAGGCCGGCGCTGCACAGATACGGGTTTCCTATACCGCGCTGCCCAAGGGCGCAGAAATCGTCTTTGAAACTTCGGATCTTCGTCTGCTGACCGCGATTCACCGCTGGTTCGGTGCGCAGTTGTCAGAACATGGCGCGGACGCGCGGACGGAGTGACCGACCCATATCTTCCCCTCTCAGAGAATGACTACCCTCCTGGCCAATCCGGGTCTTATCCGCCCGGTGGTCCTTCTGCAGACGCTCCTTCAGTGTAAAAAAAATCCTGGGTGGTGACCGGATTTTTTCTTCTCTTCAGATTTATCTTGCGCCAGATTAAGGGCAATCAGTAAACTGGAGTATGAAGGCGTGGCGGTAAACAGGTTTCTATTCAGGGATGCCGTTGCGAAAAAAAACAACGCCTATTGTCAGGAGAACTCCTATGGCTATTTCCATGTACAAAGCTTCCATACCTGTTTTTAAGCAGATGCTGCAAAGTCTGGCCGCTATTTTGAAAAAAGCAGCTGTCTACGCGGAAACCCGGAAAATTGATCCGAGCGTGCTGATCAACAGCCGTCTCTATCCGGATATGCTTCCCTTATCAAAACAGATTCAGATCGCCACTGACACCGCCAAGGGTTGTGCAGCCAGGCTGGCTGGCATGGAACCCCCGGTGTTTCAGGATGGGGAATCCAGTTTTGCCGATTTTATCAAGCGTGTGGAAAAAACCGTTGATTTTTTAAATACCCTTAAAGCAGAACAGATTAACGGCTCTGAAGACAAAACAATCACCTATACGCTGCACGGAACCGAGTCCTCCTTTCAAGGCTTACCATTCCTGCTCCACAAATCGTTGCCGAACTTCTTTTTTCATGTGACAACCGCCTATGATATTTTACGGCATAATGGTCTGGACATTGGAAAAGCGGATTTTATCGGCCAAGCCTAGGCAATTGGGTAAACAACCGTAACATGGCTGGATTGTTATTCAGCATGTCATCAGTGAATCCCTGGCTTACCCACTGTTTCGGTCAAGGGACTTACTGTTCATGGCAATTTCCTGTCAATTTGATCACCAACCCTTTCCCAAAGGAGAAGGTCGCGCCGCATGATGAACAACCTTGAAAAAAAACCGGCCAATTTCGGCAGCCTGATCGGTGTTGCCCCCGGTAACGTGAATATTTACTCCTCTGACTACGAATCCGTGGACGATCATGAAATGCCCGACCGCAGTTCTTTCCGCAGCTTACTGGATGGGATGGTGATGGGGTATAAATGGCAATGTGTGGAATTCGCCAGGCGATGGCTTTATCTCAACAAGGGGTATATTTTTGAAGACGTGCCCATGGCCTACGATATTTTCAGACTGCGCAGGGTCCATGTCATTGCAGATGGCACGGAATTACCGCTGTACTCCTTTAAGAACGGGTCCCGACGGTTTCCGGAGCCGGGATGTCTGCTGATCTGGGATGAAGGCGGTGAGTTCGAAAGGACCGGTCATGTAGCCATTGTCACCGAAGTCAGCCATCGCTCCATCCGTCTGGTGGAGCAGAACTTTGACAATCTGACCTGGCAGGACGGCCAGGCATTCTCCCGAGAAATCAAGGCCAAAGTGACCGAGGATGGTGAGTACTGGATCCAGTGCCCGTTCGACGACGCCGTCTTATTGGGCTGGGTCATCCAAACCGATGATGGGACGTTTGCCGAGGAGATTGTCGAAGTGGATCAGCGACTTTTTAATCTGAGTATGAAAGAGGCGGCTGCGCAGGGCCGGCAGGGAATTTCCTGGCTGAATATGGCCAATGAGGATGAAGCGGCCTATGTCAAGGCCATGGGAGGTCACCGACTCGCCAGCCGGGACGAGGATCGATTCAAATATTTTGGGCTTTCCACATCGGCGCTGCAGGAAATCAGACGCGCTTCCAATGAGCTGCACGCTCTGTTCATGCGGGCTACGGATCACATCCTGCGGCACGATTCCCTCCTGGAACGGTTTAATATTCCGGTTCCGGTCTGGCCCAGAATCCGCCAGTCCTGGAATAACCGCCGCAACCAGATGATTACCGGGAGACTCGACTTTTCGATCTCCGACCGGGGGGTCAAGGTGTATGAATACAATGCCGATTCAGCATCCTGTTATCTGGAAAGCGGAAAAATCCAGGGCAAATGGGCCGCGCATCATGGCGTTCACGACGGTACCGACCCGGGGGCTGGCCTCGTTGGGGCATTGGTAACAGCCTGGAAAAAAAGCGAAGTGCGCGGTGTGCTGCATATTATGCAGGATATGGAACCCGAGGAAACCTATCATGCCCTGTTCATGAAATCAATTCTTGAACGGGCCGGTATCCCGTGCAAGATCATTCATGGGGTCAGCGGTCTGTCCTGGGATCGAAAAGGCGTTGTCATTGATGCTGACGGCCTCGAAATTAAATGGGTCTGGAAGACCTGGGCCTGGGAAACCGCCCTGGATCAGATTCGTGCGGAAATTGAAGAAGAGGACTCCACGGCGGACAGCTATGCTTTTGACACGGTCCGGGACCATCCGCCTCGGCTGGTGGATGTGTTGTTGAACAAGGACGTCATGGTTTTTGAACCCCTGTGGACATTGATTCCCAGCAACAAAGCGATTCTGGCGATCATGTGGACCATGTTTCCCCACCACCGCTATCTGCTGGACACACAATTCTCGCTGACGGATGACTTAAAGCGGAAGGGGTATGCAGCCAAGCCGATCGCAGGGCGATGCGGGTGCAACATCAGCATCGTGGACCGTCACAATGAGACGGTGGATGAAACCTCCGGCAAATTCAAGGATCAGGACCAGATATACCAGGAACTGTGGCGGTTGCCGACGGTCGGTGGCTATTACGCTCAGGTGTCGACCTTCATGGTTGCAGGGAGTTACGCGGGCAGCTGCGTGCGGGTGGAAAGCTCCCCGGTCATCACGAAGGACAGCGACGTATTGCCCCTGAGAGTTCTGGATGATCATGAGTTTTGATCCATTTGTCTTGTGAAAGTCCAGTGTCGATAGTAAGGTGTGGAAGAATCAAGCCGACAATTTCGAAAACCTCAATATCGGATCGGTCATGAGAAGACATATGATCAACCAGCTCAATTTGAAAGAGCGGCAATGGTTGCTGAAGGCGATCATTAAAATGGTGCTGGCAGACACGCCCATCGTCAAGGAAGAGATTGAAGAGCTGAAGGAGTCCATCCTACTGTATGCCGGGAAGGAAGTTAAAAACTTCAAGGAGTTTCTGTCCAGACCCGAGATTCGCCTGCCATTGAGACCCCTTTCCAATGCCTCCTACGATGACGCTTTCAATATCCTGATTGAGCTGGCCAGGATCGCTGCCATCGACTGCCGCTTTGTCGAAGAGGAGGAGGCATTATTGAAGGAGATCCTGTCCCTGCTTGATTTTGACGACAAGGCGATTGAGAAGGTGGTCAACTGGACCAAGAGACTGGCGGTGATCAACGAAGAGGAACAGAAACTCAAACAGGAATTGAAAGCCCATTTTCAGGGCATACAGCAACAGGTTCTCGTCACCAAAAGCTGAAACAGCAGGCCATCACCGACCTGCTTTGCTCCCACCGGGCTTATCCTCAAGAACCACCGCTTTCTGCCGGTTCTTTTGATGATTGTCCTTTTCCACAAAAATCGGGGTGCCATTTTCGTAGGATTTCGATGTGTAATACATCAGGGTTGCCGGGGATGCGGGGGTCGGTGTGAACACCTGAACCTGTTGAGGTCTGAATCCCAGCTTTTTCCGGATAAAGGTCTGCAGCTGCTGCATGTGCGCTTCCCGGCAGCCGGGATAGGCCGCCATAAAATAACAGGACAGAAACTGTTTCTTCCCCAGGCGTTTGCTGGTTTTCTCAAACAGCTCCTTGAATGCGATGAACCGGTCGATACCCGGTTTGCCCATCAATCTCAGGACATCGGCTTCCGAATGCTCCGGGGCCAGTTTCAACTGGCCTGAGATGTGGTGTTCGATGATTTCCGCCAGGTACGCCGGTCCGTGGGTCGTGTCATCCAGAATGAGGTCATGGCGGATTCCCGAACTGACAAACACTTTTCTGACGTTTGGCAGTTGCCGCAGTTGCCTCAGAAGATGGATTTGACGGCTGTGGTCGACCTGCAAGGTTTGACAGACATCTGGTGTCAGACATCGCTTATCACTGCAGACACCCTTCCGCTGATTCCGTTTACACTCAAATCCATACATATTGGCTGTGGGACCGCCGACATTCTGGATGATACCCTTGAAATCGGACCGCCGGGTCAGTTTTTCCGCTTCCCTGAGAATGGATGCCTCACTTCTGCTGATGACGGTCTGCCCCTGGTGAATGGCAATTGAGCAGAAATGGCATTGTCCGTAACATCCCCGGTGAGAGAGGATCGAAAAGCGGACCGTGTCCAGGGCGCGCACCTCACCCTGGGATTGATAAAAAGGATGGACGGCACCTTCATAATCCAGTTCATGGATATAATCCAGTTCTTCCGGGCTCGGATTGACCTGGGGCGGATTCTGAATCAGGTACCGGGTGTCCTGTTTCTGGCAGATTCCCCGGGCGGACAGGGGATCGCTGTTGGCATAAAACAGCTTGAACATCCTGCTGAACTGTTCCGGGTCTTTTTCGACCGCGCTGTGGGCAGGGAGTTCAAGATAGTCCGGCCGTTTCTCGCTGGCGGCATAACAGATCCCGCGGATATCGGTGAAATTCTCTCCGGACTTGAGTTTTGCGGCGATTTCAAGCACGGTCTTCTCCCCCATGCCGTAAACCAGGATGTCTGCCTTGGCGTCGAAGAGAATGGACCGCCGGATTGTGTTGTTCCAGTAATGGTAGTGGGAAATGCGTCTCAGGCTGGCTTCAATCCCTCCGATCACCAGGGGTCGAGTGTTTTTGAAGTATCGCCGCACCAGGTTGGCATAGCGGATGACTGCCATGTCCGGCCGCCGGGTGTTATGTCCGCCCGCGGTGAGGTCGTCCCGGTTGCGTTTTCGCTTTGTTGCGGTATAGTTGGACACCATGGAGTCCATGCAGCCGGCTGTGATTCCCCAGAAAAGGGAGGGTTCTCCCAGACGGCCAATATCCGCATCGCTCTCCATATCCGGCTGCGCAATGATGCCAACCCGGTATCCGGCGTCGACCAGCACCTTGCCGATGACTGAAACCCCGATATAGGGGGAGTCAATATAGGTATCGCCGGTGACGAGAATAACATCCAGGCTCTTCCAGCCAAGGAGGTTCAGTTCGTCAGGGGTCGTAGGGAGAAACATGGTCTTGACCTGATTGCAGAAAGCGGGTTGTGAATCGGACAGTTTGGAAAAACGATATCGGGGGTCGGAAGCAGCAGCCTCATCATTCAGGATAGGCTTGAGCGAAAGGGGTCTGTCAAGCGAAAGGATGGGTGTGTCCGACTCACCGGTATGGTGTCCCGGGTTTCAACGCTTCGAATGCCAGTCGTCTCAGTCGATTTTAAACTGGCTCTCTGTCCATTGCTTCCCCCTGCTTTGTCTGGCTAACGAATCCGGATACAGGTAGCGCATTGGGTGATATCGACATTTTGATTGCTATTTCTAGACAGAAAGCAGCTCATTTAAATATCATAAACCAGGTTCAGTAGCAGTGAGATCAGGTATAGTGCCTGACCATGCCCGAAACACCACACTCCTGGGTAAACCTGACAGCTGATAGCCGGCAACCCGGATTCGGAGCAAAAATCCCTGAATTGGGGTGGACCCTGATGGCACTCAGGGATCTGAATTTCCTGGAAGATTGATAATGGCCTGCGACCTTTTGAGGTGTCCGTGCCCCAGGGTTGAACAAAAAGATTCTTTTCAAACAAACACCCATGACTAGCAGGTCACAACGAAGGATGAGAATGATCCGCGGAGGCGTTTTAATTGGGTGACATGTACTCCCGTTACGTATCACCTGATTAAAACGGGTAAAATTCCCTGGCAGTTAAAATAACTCACATTTCAATTGAATGAATTCTTTTCAAACAAAATGACTTTAAACAGATCTGTCAGTTTAACCCGAACCATTCTGTATATCATGCTGATTGTGGCGTCTGTATCGATCAGCATTCTGGGTTATTTATGGATTGATCAGGATTTCAGTCAGTTCGAAAACGATTCCCGGAAGTTGAAGGAAGATTTCATTGAGCAGCAGAAAAATCAGATCAGGGAAGCGGTGGAAAAGGGCGTCGATTATGTGAACTATATGAAGGCCAATGCCGACTTGCGGCTGCGTGAGAATATTAAAAACAGGGTCTATGACGCCCACGGGATTGCGATGAGTCTTTACCGTCAAAACAGGCAAACTTTCTCTGACCGGCAAATCCAGAAAATTATCAAAGACGCCCTGAGACCGATCCGCTTTAATCAGGGCAGGGGTTACTACTTTGCCACCCGGCTTGATGGCGTCGAGGTTCTCTTTGCTGATCGTCCCGATATGGAAGGGGTCAATATGCTGGATACCCGGGATGTTCACGGTAAATATGTGATCCGCGAGATGATCGACATTGTCAAAACAAAAGGTGAGGGATTCTACAGCTATAAATGGACCAAGCCCAATGAGACAGGCCGAGAGTTTCTCAAGATCGCCTTCATTAAACAGTTTGAGCCATATGACTGGTTTATCGGTACCGGAGAGTACATTGACGATGTTGCGAAGGATATTCAGGATGACGTTCTGCGTCGCCTGGTGACGATCCGATTTGGTACACAGGGATATCTGTTCGGTAGTAAATTGAATGGGGACCCACTCTTCACCAATGGTAAAATAACGACCGGGACAAAAAATATCTGGAATCTGACGGATCCCAACGGTATCAGGGTGATCCAGGAGCAGAAAAAAGCGGCGATGAATCCAGAAGGCGGTTTTTATTCCTATTCCTGGATCAAACTGGGAGGGTCTGTGCCCTCGCCGAAAATATCATTTTCCATGGCCATTCCTGAATGGGACTGGATGATAGGGTCCGGTGTCTATATCGATGATATCGAGCGGGTGATCACCCAGCGGCGCGCGCTGCTTCAAAAATCCATCAAGATTCACATCCTCAAGATTATGGCGGTGCTGATCGGACTGATACTGACGGTTTACCTTTTTGCCCGTATCATTGCTGCGAGGACACGGCAGGATTTTGACCGGTTTACCACCTTTTTTGAAAAAGCATCTACCCAGCTGTTGGAAATCCAAAAAGATGGGTTTCACTTTTCGGAGTTCTCCAAATTATCCGATATTGCCAATGAAATGGTCCGGGAACGTCTGAAGGCTGAACAGGATCTCAGGGAGAGTGAGGAAAAATACCGCTACCTGTTTGAAAATAACCTGATTGGGGTTGGTATCATGGATCTGGATGGTCACTTTCTGGAAGCCAACAGCAGCATCTGCCAGATTACCGATTATGATTACCAGACGTTTCTGACACTGAACCTGGAGGATATTCTTTACAACAAAGACGACCTGGCCCGGTTGTCTGACAATATCGCACATGATCAATCAGAAAGTTTTGAGCTGCAATTAATGAAGAGAGACAAAACGTCCTACTGGGTCAATTTCAGCATGAAACTCATTTTGTTCAGGCGAACGAAATCCATCCTGGTCACACTGGTTGATATTACAGAGGAAAAAAGGGCTGAAGAGGTTCTGGAAAAAGCATACAGCGAATTGGAAAAGCGGGTGGAGGACCGGACGATTGAACTGAAGCAGGCCAAAGAAGAGGCAGAGCGTGCCAGCAGCATCAAATCTGAGTTTCTGGCCAATATCTCCCATGAATTGCGTAATCCGATGCACCATATTCTCAGCTATTCAGCCTATGGTGTCAGAAAAATTGATTCTGCCACGAAGCAGAGACTGCTACACTATTTCATCCAGATTCGACATTCGGGTGAACGCCTGATGCTGTTGTTGAACGACCTGCTGGATCTATCAAAAATGGAAGCCGGAAAAACGGACTTTGCTTTTCAAGTCAGCGATATTCAAAAGATCGTCACCGAAGTTCTGGCAGAAATTGAGAAAACCCGGGATATGCGAAACATCCGCATTACGGTGGACTGCCTGACTGAAGAAACCGAACTCATGTGTGATCCTTTCAAGATGGGTCAGGTGATCCAAAATCTACTTTCCAATGCGGTGAAATTTTCGGAAATAAATAGTGACATCAGGATTACCATTGCAGATGCGCGACTTGAAGTCCCTTCAGGTTTTACAGAGGCATTGCAGGTCAGTTTCAGGGACCAGGGTGTCGGGGTTCCGGAGGATGAACTGGGTTCCATATTCGAAAAATTCACCCAGAGCAGCAAAACAAAAACAGGTGCAGGGGGGACAGGTCTGGGTCTGTCGATCAGCCATCAGATCATTCATGCCCATTCTGGAAAAATATGGGCCGAAAACAACGAAGATGGCGGCGCCACATTCAGCTTTATCCTGCCCCGGGATCCGCAAAAGGCTTGAAAGAGCAGCCCGGGGCAACCGTATCGCCAGGTGGTACCGCTCTTCAGGGGGTCTTTGATCAGGTGATGACCTGCAGGATATCGACCGGTTTTCTTTCGGGTGCCGGCGGAATGGATTTCGGATAACCGACAATGATCGGGGCATAAATTCTGTAACCCTCTGGAATCCCTAGTTCCTGCACCAATCCCTCATCCCTGACCTCAGCGCCCTGGGCCACCCAGCAGGTTCCCAGACCTCTTGAGGTTGCGGAAAACATCAGGTAGGAAGCCGCCAGGGCACAATCGACGCCATTCAGGGGGCCTTTGATCTTGCTTACCACGCAGATCAGGGCCGGTGCATTATAGAATACGTTAAAGTTTTCGTCTTTCAGGACAGCCAGATAACCTTTCATGGGGGAATCCGGATTTTTTTCGATGCCGGCAATAATCGTTTTCTTGCTGTCATCCGATATCCGCTTCATCATGTCTCTGTTGTTGACGATCACGAATTTCCAGGGCTGTTTGTGACTGGCATTCGGGGCCATGATGGCATCGTCTACCATTTCCTTTAAAATGTCGGTTGATACGGTCCTGTCTGCAAAGTCGCGAATCGCGCGACGGTTTTGTAGTAATTCCTTAAAATCCAAAAGCTGTTTCCTTGAAAAGTGATTGTTTTCCCGGCAATGCCTTGCCGGGTTGCTGTGAAAATTCCCATCCGGGTGCGGGACCCGTCTCCATCTCTTAATTGACCCGGGTCCCTGCTTCGGCACCCCGCTCAACCATCCGGAAACCGTCTGCACGGGTTTCAATGATGGTTATGGAACCGTTGTCCGGAAGAAAAACCACGACCTGCTCGTTGCCTTCGGCCGCCCCTGCAACAACGTTGATGGCGATGAAATGGCTGAATATGACCGTATCCTGTTCAAGGCCCTGCACAGCCTCGATGACACCCTGCCGCCAGTTCCGCAGATCCTGATCCAGATTGCACCATTTGTCTCCCATCACGCCACGCAACCAGCCAGCTCTCTCTGAGAGATTGTCAGTGGGTGAAGGGATTTCAGTGATCCGAGGTTCGATTCGGGGGTCACAATGCCACTTTGCTGCCAGGGGAATGGCTGTTTCCCGGGTTCGGGCCAGAGGGCTGGAAATGATAGCCAGGGGTCCAATGACAGCCAGTGATTGAGCTGCTTTGTCCGCCTGGTTTCGTCCAAGATTGTCCAACCCCGGATCGAGATCCGTATCCCAGCCGGCAGCTGCTTTCCCGTGGCGAACAAGATATATTGTTGGCATGTTGAAAATTACAGGTAAAGGGTTAATTACGTTAGTTTAAGCGAATGGTTCCGCACCAACGGTTCCGATTTTCAAGAAACGCATGAATCCTTCCTGGAG
>JAHJRI010000397.1 GCA_018830885.1 bacterium
GGACCACCACCCCCTGGACCTTGATCTCCAATCTGGCACTGGCGGTTCACCCGGATCTGACCTATGTGCGTGTCCGGAAGGGGGATGATGTTTTCTATCTCGCCAAAGATCTGCTGGGACAAACCCTGGGAGAGGACAGTGCTGCTGGAATCGAAGCCGAAATGCCGGGCAGGGATCTGGAAGGGAAAGCATACGAACCGTTGTTCCCCTATTTTGCGGACAAAGAAGCGGAAGGTGCCTTCAGGGTCGTTCTGGGTGACTACGTCTCGACTGAAGCGGGAACCGGGATCGTCCATACAGCACCCAGCTTTGGAGAGGACGACTTTGCGACCGGTGAACGCTATGGTCTGCCCCACGTTTTTCCGATGGATGACAGCGGTTATTTTACAGCTGAAGCTACCGATGTGGCCGGTCAGTTTTTCAAGGATGCCGACAAGTCGATTATCAAGCTCCTGAAAGAGCGAGAACTGGTTTTCAAACATGAGACCCTGGTACACAGCTATCCGTTTTGCTGGCGCTCCGGGGTCCCCCTGATGTATCGGACCATTCCCAGCTGGTTTGTCAATGTGGAGAAGATCAAATCGACGATGTTGGCGAACAACCAGCAGATCACCTGGTCTCCGGCTCATATCAAGGACGGACGGATGGGTAAATGGCTGGAAGGGTCCCGGGACTGGGCCATCAGCAGAAACCGCTATTGGGGGAATCCCATCCCGGTCTGGATTTGTGACAGCTGTGGCGAAATGCACTGTATGGGTAGCAAAAAAGAGCTGGAGGATCTCAGCGGTGAAAAACTGGCGGATCTGCACTCCCATTTTGTGGATCTGATCACATTTCCCTGCAGCCAATGCCAGGGAACCATGAAACGCACCTCGGAAGTGCTTGACTGCTGGTTCGAGTCCGGTTCCATGCCTTACGGGCAGCAGCACTATCCCTTCGAAAACAGGGAGACATTCGACCAGCATTTTCCGGCGGATTTTATCAGTGAAGGACTGGATCAAACCCGAGGCTGGTTTTATACGCTGCTGGTGTTGAGCACGGCGCTGTTCGAGAAGCCGGCCTTCATGAACTGTATTGTCAACGGTCTGGTCCTGGCTGAGGACGGGAAAAAGATGAGCAAAAGCCTCAAGAACTTTCCCGATCCATGGGACATGCTGAACAAGTATGGCGCCGATGTTGTGCGGCTGTACATGTTGAATTCGGGAGCCGTGCGTGCAGATGATCTCCAGTTTTCAGAGACCGGTCTCCAGGAGACCATGCGCAATACCACTCTGCCGTTGTGGAATGTCCTGAGTTTTTTTACGACGTATGCCAATATCGATAACTGGCAACCGGCCCAGGTGGATAATATCTCGATTCTGTCCAATCCCCTGGATCGCTGGATTCTGTCCCGTCTCCATCATCTTCTGCTGGATGTCAGAAACGCCATGGAAAAGTATGATCTGAATGGTGCGGTCGCGCCTTTCGTCGGTTTTGTGGATATGCTCACCAACTGGTACATCCGTAGAAGCCGCCGGCGTTTCTGGAAAGCAGGAGAGGGAGTTGATAAGACCCAGGCCTATGAGACGCTTTTTACGGTGCTGCTGGAGTTCTGCAAGGCAATCGCTCCTTTTATTCCCTTTATTGCAGAGGAGATCTATCAGGTTCTGAAAGACGATTCGATGCCGGAAAGTGTCCATCTGTGCCTGTATCCTGAAGTCAGGCATGACTTCATTGATGTGAAACTGGAAGAGGAGATGGATATTATCCTGAAAAGCGTCAATATGGGCCGGGCGCTGCGCGCCAAACACCAGATCAAGATCCGGCAGCCGCTGCAGAAAATCACCCTCCTCACCAAAAACGAAGCGGTTCAGGGCGTTCTGGGTGAGATGTCGCTCCTGATCACCGATGAGTTGAATGTCAAGCAGGTCGAAATCTCACATAACGAGGAGGATCTGGTGCAGTTGATTGCCAAACCCAATCTCAGGCTGCTGGGTCCCAAATTTGGCAAAAAACTCAAGGATATCCGTCCCCAGATTGAAGCGCTGACATCCCGGGAAATCGTCGCTCTCCAGAATGGTGAAAAGAAGATGATTGTTCTGGATGGTGAGGACTTCGAAATCGGTCTGGAGGAGATTTTTATTGAGCGCAATCAGAAAGCGGGTATCGTAACGGAAAGCGAAGGGGATGTGACCGTTGCACTGGATATTGATCTCAATGAAGACCTGATTTCCGAGGGTTTTGCCCGTGAATTTGTCAATAAAGTGCAACAGACACGCAAGGAGATGGATTTGGATGTTGTCGACCGCATTGAAATCGCTTTCAGAGCAGGGGATATTTTGAAAAATGCGATTGAAAAACATCTGGACTATATTAAAACCGAGACCCTGGCGGACACCCTGGAATACACCTCCCAAACCGGTGATGTGTTTGTAGACTGGGTTTTAAACGAAGAAAACTGCGCTATCAAAGTCCGCAAAGCATAACGCGATTTGCCTGCTGCTCCCCTTCCAAGGACTGGGAGTCCGCCCCTGAGGCGGATTCCCAGTTTCCAGCCATCACCTCCTCGATTTCCCATTCAGACGAACCTGGTTTGCGCTGAACCGACCTGCCCTGATCTATCCCTTCTGCTTCCTTTTTCCATAAGCCTGTCCAATGCTGTATCGCACGGTTGATTCCATTTCCGACTCACTGAGCGCAATATTCCCCGTTGAGTACCTTTTCATAAAAGACCGGTAACTATTCACCTGGTTACGCCCCAAAGGTATTGTGTTTCAAGAAACGCATGAATCCTTCCTGGAGCTCCTGGAAGCCATCCCTGGCTTCCAGGGTTCTTGAAACACAATACCTTCGGAGCTGAGCGGAAATTGAACTGAATAGCTTTCCAGCGGACCCGCAGCCCGCCCCAATTCTTGAATAACAACTAAAAACCAACTGGTTGTTACTTAAAAGATACAAAGACCGAGGACCTACCGCAACGTCATTTTGTCTCTGTATCCGGCATATTCCTGTAATAATCTTTCGTCCCACAGTCCTGTTGTCCGCTTCGCTGCGAATATTTCTGCCAGCAACGGTTTTTCCATTCTCGATGGGATCCATTCCTGATCCAGCCATTTTTTCCCCGCCGCTTCAATAATCCAGTGTTTTATCCCCTGTCCGATTCAGTTTTCCTGTCTCACTGCCATTTTTTAGACCGTCCGTTAAAACATATTAAACTATATATAACAGTAATATATCATTATTGACGGGAGATTGTGAAATATATCCGCCCCAAATCTTAAAGTTTTCAAAACAGATTCCGATAAGGAGACAAGAAATAAAAAGACCGGTTTTGAACCGGGATTTTTAACAAAGAATATTGTCAGGACCGTTAAAGTTTTTGTTTTTGTTTCCGATAAGGGAGACAGGAGACAGTAACGGCTATTGTCAATTGTAAACCAGATATTAAAAGAGGAATCATGGGCTTAAGAATCAATCACAATGTCGCAGCAATCAATTCATGGCGAAACTTAAAAGCGACCGATGAAGCCATGAGCAAAACCCTGGAACGGCTCTCTTCAGGATCCAAGATCAACCGGGCTGCAGACGGCCCAGCCAACCTGGTGATTGCCGAACAGATGAAGGCTCAGGTCCAGTCCATGGGACAGGCGGTTTCCAACTCGGAAATGGCCATCTCCATGCTGCAGACGGCCGAAGCCTCCCTGAACGAGGTCAATAATATTCTGGTCAGCATGCGGCAACTGGCCCTGCACGCAGCCAACGAAGGCGCCAATGACGACAAGATGCTGGCAGCCGACCAGGCTGAGGTCGACAATGCGATCAAGACCCTGGACGGCATCGCCAAACAGGCCCAGTTCGGATCCAGACTGCTTTTAGACGGCAGCAACGGGATCTCGGGGGTCTCTGTCGGTGAGGGTGTCCAGTTCGTCATGGCCGACGTCAATACCCAGTCCTCGCCGGCAGACGGCTACGCCATCGATATCACGGAAGCGGCAACCAAATCGCGGCTGGAAGGCAGCCGCAGCCTGACCAGTGACGAGATCAACGCAGGGGGTGTGGAATTCACCCTCCATGAAGGGGGCAAGAGCTTCACCTATTACTCCAAGGTGGGTGAAACCATGCAGACCATCCTGCGCAACATGCAGCAGAAGATTGAACAGAACGGACTGGCGCTGGATTTCGGGATCACCGAGGACGGCCGCTTTTTCGCCGAACACAAGGAGTACGGCTCGGAACCGGGTTTCGGGGCGATCTGTTCGGTGGCGGGGGTTCTCACCGATGACGGCAATGTCCTGCAGGAAGCCATCCAGGGGGTCGATCTCCAGGGAACCATCGGGGGAGAACTGGCCCACGGAGAGGGGCAGTA
>JAHJRI010000398.1 GCA_018830885.1 bacterium
AACATTTTTCGCTGAAATCCCTTGGCATTGATTGGGTCATCAATCCGGTCTCCCTGGTCGCGGATGAACTTTTCAAACTGGTATTGACGCCAAATATTGTCGACAGCTATGAATTTGGTGCCGGTGAGATTTCCCTGACCGGTTACAAAATGGCTGATTATTCAAAAATCCTGAATCGATCGATTGAACACCTCGAAACCTATTTTTTAAAAGGACGGTTTCATATCGGTATAATTCAGCGCAAGGATATGTCCATCATCCCGAATAAGAATGAGACGATCCTGCAGGATGACATTGTGTATTTCTTCTACCGTTCTAAAAACTACCAGCTTTTACGAAAGATCCTGGGGTATGATCATCTCCAGTCCAAGTCCAGACAGGTTTTTATTAATGGTGGCGGCCATATGGGGTTGCGAGTCGCCCAGAATCTGGAACGGGCAAATCAACATGTCAAAGTGATCGAAAAGGACCTCGCCCGCAGCTATCATATTTCAGAAAAACTGCAAAAAGCCCTGGTTTTGAATTTTGATGGTACCGACCTCAAGCAACTGATCGTGGAAGGAATTGAATCTGCAGACTATTTCATTTCGGTGACCGACAATGAGCCGGTCAATCTGACATCATGTCTTTTAGCCTATCAACAGGGTGTCGAAAGGACTATCTGCCTTGTCAAACAGCCCGAAATGATACAGATTATCGATCAGAATACACCCATCAGTCTGGGCATCAGTCCCCGCATGCTGACTGCCCGACATCTCGTCAGATTTATTCAGGACACAAATATCTACAGTCATTTCTCGCTACTGAACAGTCAGATCGAAATCCTGGAGATTCATGTCAATGAGGCGACCCCCTGTCTCAGTCAACCTTTGAAAGATCTGGATTTACCGGAGAATGTGCGTATAGCGGTGATCCATCGAGACGGCAAATTTCTCGTTCCCAGCGGAGATGCTGTGTTATTGCCAAAAGATACCATACTTTTAATTCTTCATCGTCTGGACCGACAAAAAGCGATGTCGTTTTTTCAACAGAAATCTTCAATCGGTACCGGCCAATAACAATTTATGCAATACGCATCCATATTCAAAATGCTGGGACTGATCACCGGGGTTTTGGCTATTTTTCTTTTGATCCCTGCGGTTTATGCTTTTATCCTGGGAACGGAGGATTTTCATGGTTTTTTATACGCTTTCATCATCGCGGCAGTAACCGGGGCCTTGCTGGCTTTGATTCCCAAGTCAAAACACAGTTTAAAATACCGTGACAGCTATGCCCTGGTTAGTTTTGGCTGGTTGGGTGCCGGCTTTTTCGGTTGCTTACCATTCTACTTTTCGAGTGCATTCCCGAGTTTTACCGACGCTTATTTTGAATCCATCAGCGGTTTTACGACAACCGGGGCATCCATTCTCACCAATATTGAAGCGTTGCCTCCTGCGACACTTCTCTGGCGAAGCCTGACACAATGGCTGGGCGGCATGGGAATTATCGTTTTCGCCCTGGCCATTATTCCCTACCTGAATATCGGCGGGATGGGGATTTTTCAGGCGGAGGTCCCCGGACCCACCGCTGAGAAACTGACACCCCGTATCCAGGACACGGCAAAAGTCCTGTGGGTCGTGTATCTGATCATTACGATTGTATTGATAGCGCTTCTCTGGTTCGGCGGAATGACGGTCCTCGATGCCATCTGTCACGCCTTCACAGCCATGTCAACCGGCGGTTTCAGTACAAAAAACAATAGTGTTGCCGGATTCAATTCCCCCTTTATCGAGTGGGTGCTGATCGTTTTCATGATAATTGCCGGTATGAACTTTGCGCTCCATTACCGTTTTCTTTTCAAGGGCTTTAAAATCAAGATCTATTCCCAGGACCCGGAGCTCGGATTTTATCTTCTGGTTATTCTTTTTGCTGTCACAAGTGTGACAATAACAATACTGATCCAGCAGGGCGGCGACGTGGCCAAGGTCATTCGCGATGTCTTTTTCTCGGTCTCATCAATATTGACAACAACGGGGTATGGTACAGCGGACTATGAGTTGTGGCCTATTTACGGTCAGTTCATTCTCATGTTCGTGATGGTGATGGGAGGATGCGCCGGCAGTACGGCAGGTGGAATAAAATCGGTCCGTTTGATGCTTGTTTTGAAATATATGTATTCTGAGACTTTAAAATTGCTGCACCCCAATCTGATCCGCACTGTTAAAATGAGAAATGCGGTTGTAGACCGTTATGTGCTGGCCAATATTCTTGGCTTTATCTTTATCTATACCACCGTGATGGCAGTCTCCATTCTACTGGTCTCCTTCCAAGTCGATGATATGGTCACGGCCATCGGAAGTGTCATTGCCAGCCTGGGAAATATAGGCCCTGGATTTGGAACCGTCGGTCCAACAGAGAATTATGCCCATCTTGGAAAATTTACCAAGTGGATCCTGTCCCTGGACATGGTCATGGGACGGCTGGAGATTCTTACGATTCTGATCCTGTTCTTACCAAAAACCTGGCGCAAATAAGAGGATTTTTATGAAAGAAGCAATATTGGTTGTGGGTGGTGCCGGTTATATTGGCAGTCATGTCGTGCAGACTTTTTTAAAGGCTGATTGTGATGTTACTGTTTTTGATAATATGAGTTCCGGGCAGGAGATCAACCTTTTCAGCCAGGCCCGCTTCATTCGCGGCGATGTTCAAGATCGGGATCAACTGAAAGCGCTCTTTTCAGAAAGATTTGATGCCGTCATTCATCTTGCCGGTTTAAAAGCTGCTGGAGAATCGATGGTCATCCCGGAACGTTACGCATATCAGAATATCAACGGCACGATGAACCTTCTGGAAGCCATTTCGCTTTCTGAGACTCGCATCATCGTATTTTCCTCATCTGCCGCTGTCTATGGAATGCCTCACTATATGCCACTCGATGAGAATCACCCGGTGGAACCCATCAACTTTTACGGGTTTACAAAATATGAAATAGAACGGTTTCTGGACTGGTATGACCGGTTGAAGGGGATTAAATTTGCCAGCCTCCGCTATTTCAACGCTGCTGGATACGATCCGGAGGGGAATATTCGAGGTCTGGAAAAAAATCCTGCCAACCTGATTCCGGTTGTCATGGAAGTCGCTGCCGGAATGAGGGAATCCATGGAGGTCTTTGGAAATGACTTTCCAACACCCGATGGAACCGGCATCCGTGACTACATTCATGTCAGTGACCTGGCCAGTGCGCACTTGATGGCCTATCAGCATATTCGTCAAACGAAGCAGTCACTGACCCTTAATCTGGGGACTGGAAAGGGACATTCCGTGCTGGATGTGATTCGGATGGCAGAAAAGATCACCGGGAAGAAACTCAACTTCAACATCACGGGACGTCGTGCAGGGGACCCTGCTGAGCTTTACGCCAGTTCGGCCACTGCTCTGAAAACCCTGGGATGGGAACCAACCCTCAGCGACCTGGAATCACTTGTGAAAACAACCTGGCAAAACTATGAACGACTCTGTCCTGAATAGGGAGATCCGGTTGAGATATCCAGAGAACAGAGCCCTGAAAACCATGTCAGTCTGAATACTGGTTTTCAGGCTCCCATTTTCGGAAAGAGTTTCTTGTAAAGATCATAAATCGAGAGGAACTGCTCATCCTTGCGGATCATCGTCTTTTTCCCTTTTCCTTTGGTTGAAAGGATTATTTTCTCCTCCGTGAAAAAACGAATGATATTCTTATAGGAAATCGTCAAATTCCCTTCCAGAGAATTTACTTTACCCAGAAGCAGGTATTTCTGATGATTATCCCGGAAAAGATCCACCAGTTTATCTGCATCCTGGGGAAAAGCTACTTTTTTTGATGTCAATACTTTAATGGCAACATAAAATGACTCCAGAAAGGGCTGCAGAATATTCGCCAAAAGGCTGAGTTCATTATTCTTTTCTGAATTTGGATGGAGTTCCCCATCGTTTTCTGTAATCAACCCGCGATCCAGGGAAAAAGAGATCATAGTGTTAATGGCCACGGTAAAATCATAGGCACGGGGAAACATGAATTCATAACGGAACAGATTATCAAAAAAGAGGATATCCTCCAACAGTTTCTCCCGGGTTTTGACTCCCTGTTTCAATTTCAAGGCGATGAGCGAAGGGATGACAAAGTGGTGGACAAATATGTTCTTATAGATATTCAGTCTGATTTTATCCTTGGAATTGAAGTAGAAAATATCCTCGTCCGGATCAGCGATCCGCTGAACAGTCCCTCCCTGTATTAGAAATTCAATGATCCCGTTTAAGCCGCCCTCACTTTCCACCAGGGTATCCTGAGCCCGCGGATGCACAGCGTTGTACACATCAACCAGGAACTGGCTCCTGTTTAACAGATCATTCCGATGAAATCCCCGGTGTTTTTCAGACAGCAGGACTGTAGCGACTACCGGCAGGGCAGAGGTGCGGGTATAGATGTTGATCTGGTCCATGACATCCATCCCGAAACTGTATGCCATCTCCTTAAATTCTTTGGTATCAGGTTCGGGCAGGGCTTCAAGCTTATTATGCTGGACGTACCGCTCCATCATGCTGCGAAGGGGCATGGGGGGCGCAAAAGAAACAAACACCTTTCCAAAGTTCTTCTTCAATACCTTATATGCATTCAGGAGTTCCAGGAGGTTTTCCTGCTGCTTGACGGCCCCATTCAGTTCGTTGATATAGGCCGTTTCTTCCGGGATGCGCTCATAGGTAAACGAGACCGGAACCAGCAGGAGATCCCTTTCGGTGTTCTGGAGCAGATACTCAATCAGGATGGTTATAATCCCTATGCGGGGGGGCAGATTTTTGCCGGTCCGGGAGCGACCCCCCTCGATGAAGACCTCAAGGGGAATCTGATGATCCAACAGATAGTATAAATAGGTCACAAAGGCAGTGGCATAGAGAGGGTCTGCCTTAAAAGAGCGCCGCATAAAGACGGCCCCGCCTCCCTTCAACATTCGTCCCACACCGGTCATATTCAGGTTGCTGCCGGCCAGAATATGGGGAAGTACCATGTACTCCTGATCCAGCACATAGGAGAGCAGCAGATAATCCAAATGGCTGCGATGGCACGGCAGATAGATCACCTGTTTCCCCTCCACCTGCTCTTTGAGACTGGACAATCCCTGGATCTCCAGACCGTTGAAAATCCGATACCAGAGCAGCCTGAGACTGCGTCGCAACCCATTCACCACGGTATGGGACGGTGTTGCCACAATTTCTTTCAGATATTCGTGAACCGGATTGCGGACGAGACTGAGCATGGATTTTTCAGGTGGGTATTTTTCAAGTGCCGCCAGAATATTCGGATGCTCAGCAAGCTCTCGGATCAATTTTCTTTGTGAATATCGGTGAGCTCCAAAATATGGTTTTTCCTTTTTCTCAAGTTTCATGTTACTCGTGTCGGTTATGCATTCACTCAAAAAATGCTTTCAAGCAGTTGCTTGCAGGACGTGACTTGTTGTTTCATCCGTCAGAATCGATAAACATCGGTTAGCATGTGAAATCCAGCGGATGCCGCCGATTGAAAGCAATAATTCGACATTCCCGCCGAAGATCGTCATCGTTCCTCCTTTTTAGATTGGAGGAGCCAAAAAGTCAATTCAATCCATAAAATCGGATTCTGCTTTCCCAGATAAGGGAAATCCTGTAATCTGGACTCTCGGAAATAGAAAAAAAGGGATCTGCAATATCAGGCGTAATCCCTGTGGTGGAAAATTCCCCTGCAACTGACGAGACTGAAATGGCAGCGAAAAACACAACAGAAAATGAATCATCTTCAGATAAGGCCGGCAGTGTTTTGAAGAGAATCATCCATCTGGGGATCAATGGCGGAGCCGGCTTGTCCAGTGCCAGGGATTTAGGGGATCGATACCTTCAAAATCCGGCCCATAAAACCAAGCTGGAGCGCATTGATGCCCTGGCCAAATGGGAGGAACGCAAGAACTTCACTTCCGGTTTCCTAACCAGCCTGGGCGGGATTATCTCCCTGCCGGTAGCCATCCCTGCCTCTCTGGGTATCAACTGGGTTCTGCAGACCCGCATGGTAGCTGCAATGGCCTATATCGGCGGGTTCGATATTGACGACCCCCCGGTTCGGATGTCCATTGCCCTTTGTTTACTGGGTAAAAAGGGTAAAGAACTGCTGAACAAAGATATCCAGGAAATATCGGAATTGCTGCGGAAAAACAGCCTGTCCCATTTGCCCAAACAGACCATTCAGATAGTTAACCAGGCCGTTGCCGGTCGGTTGATGCAACTTGCTGCTGCAAAAGGCTTTTCCAGAGTCAGTAAGGCAATTCCGATTCTGGGAGGAGCGGTGGGAGGCGTCCTCGATTTTATGTCTTGTAAGGAAACTGCGGAATTCGCCAAAGAGTTATTTCAGTTTCACATTGGTATCGAAGGCAGCTATCCCGAATCTGAAATCACCGACAAAACCGACAACGGGTAATTTGAATACCCCCAGCCCCCTTCATTGCCAGTCCAATGGACGATTGGTTTCTGACGATCTTCTGCCGGTTTCATCCCCTGAAGCACTGAGCAAAAGGGAATGTTGAAAGGGATAGCAGCCCCATGACGGAAAAAATTCTTTGTATTCAGCTCAAACAGCTCGGGGACGTTCTGATGATCACCCCGGCAATCCGGTCCCTGGCTGCTGTATATCCGGAATCCGCCATCCATGTCCTGACCCAGAAACCGGCAGACGATATTTTTAAATACAGCCCATACGTACAAAAAACGATCCTCTATCCCGGAACGGAGAATCCCCGTAAGATCTTTTCGTTGATCGGCAGTCTTCGAAAGGAGCGTTACACGATGGTCGTCGATTTTCATGGCTTGCCAAAAACCGCGCTGCTGTCCCGACTATCCGGCTCACCGATGCGCATCGGCTTTAACAAACCGGGACGATCCGGGTTTTATACCCATGCCGTTGAACCCGCCGCAGGGGTTTCCTACTCACCTCTGAAAATGGCCCGGTTGCTGACCGTTCTCGGGATCCGCAAGGTCGATCCGGGGCTGGACTTTTTCCCCGGTCCGGAAGACGAGATCGCTGTGGACATGGTCCTGAAACAGATTAAACCAGACCCGCACAAACTGCTGGTCTCTATTTCCCCGGTCTCCCGACGCGAATACAAAGTCTGGCCTCCTGAATATTTTGCTGAAATATGCGACTTTCTGGTTGACCGCTGCGGAGCCCAGATTCTTTTTCTCTGGGGCCCGGGAGAATATCCATTCATCCAGGCTGTACGGGACAAGATGCGTCAGCCATCGCTTCCTGACTATGACATTCCCACCATCAGGGAGACAGTCGCCCTGTTGAAACGGGTGGATCTCCATATCGGCAATGACAACGGCCCCATGCATTTCGCCATCTCTGCAAGTGTGCCAACGGTGGCGATTTTCGGGAAACCGCTGCTGCGGAATTGGAACCCGCCGGACCAGGATCGACATCTGGCGGTTGAGTTTGACCCCGGTTGCAAGGAACAGTGCCATTATCCGAAATGTGGCCTGGAGTGCATCCGCCAGGTAAGTGTGGCGTCAGTGCTGGATAAGGTGAAGATACAGCTTGAAACCCTGACCCCAAGGGCACACAGGCATCAGGACAGGGACAATACACTTTAATATTTAATAGTGATGTTATCAGGGGGTTCTTCAACCGGTTTAAAAACAGACCCTATTCAATACTATTCAATATAAAACACCCAGATTTCATTGCCCTTTATCCCATCGTTGGCAGTAAAATAGAGTCGATTGTTGAAGATAGTCAAGAATTCAGGCATGGAACCACCCGCGCCATTGTTAATATCCCCAATCATAAAGGGGGATCCGGATGGATCATTGGTCATGTAACCATATAACTCAGTACCATGCTCAGCCGTTGTGGCACTGAAGATAAGCATATCCTTGTAAACTGTCAGAAAAGAGGGATTGGCGCTTGCGGAACCGGATGCGATATCACTGATCCGATTTGGAGGATTGACGCCATTGTACACCCATAGCTCAGTTCCATAGGCGGCAGTGGTGGCTGAAAAATACAGTTTCCCGTTCAATTCCGTAAATCCCTTTGGTGAAGAACTGGAAGAATCGCCAGTGATATTAGCCAACAAGTTATAGTTGGCCGGCAATACCGGATTGGGAGCAAATCCATCATAAAACCAGAGCTCTTTTCCGTCACCAATACCTTGATCCGCACCAAAGATCAATCTTCCGTTAAATACCGTGATGTCTTCCGGGTCAGATGAAGCGGACGCCGTTCTGATATCAAGTGCACCATAATCTGTATTATAAATCAAAGTCGCGGTTGATCCATTGTACCACCAGATTTCATTTCCATAAGTGACATTATCATTCGCAGTAAAATAGAGCCTTCCGTTAAAAACAGTCAGGTCTTTGATAAAGGAATTTGAAGAACCTCCTGCAATATCAACGATTTCCTTGATTGTTGTCCCCAGACTTGGGGCAGTCCCGTCCCAGAACCACAATTCACATCCGCTTCCGGTTCCCCCACAGGCATAAAAGTACAGTTTACCATCAAAAACCGTCAGCTCGACTGGCGACGAACCGAAGGTTGACCCCCCGTCAACTGTCTGATTGATATCATATACCAGACTGGCTGTGGTACCATCGTAACTCCACAATTCATAGTTGTTGAACCCGCCATTTCGAGCCTGGAAATAGAGTTTGTTGTTAAACACGACCATTTTACCTGGCAGGATCATTGAAGAATCCGGACCGCCCCATATATCTGCAGCCAGCTTGGGCGAAGAGACACCATCGTACTCCCACAGTTCAGCACCAGTTGTTCCTGTACCATCGTCAGCGCTGAAATACAGTTTATTGTTCCAGACACAATAGGTATGAGGGTTGGCCGGGCCAGAGCTGTTGATATCCGCTACCATCTTCAGGACGGTATCCGGGATATCCAGACTGACCGGGGTGAGGGACTCGCCCGTTGCGGTTGCCGAATAGACCAGAAAATGCGTCGCTCCGCCGGGGATAGCCATATTCTCCAGATAGTGCTCCAGTTTTGTTTCACTCACATAAAAGTACCGCATCGGGGATGAACCTGCTAAACGCGTATCCGGTCCGGAGCCCCAATAGAGATTGTAACCGGTGAGACCACTTTCGTTCAATGCCCGCTCGATTTTAATGGTGCCAGTCAGTTCATTTTCTTTGGTATTTTCATCGCCGAAATAGATCGCCTGTGCACCTGCCAGCAACCGGGTCGTAAACCCTGAACTCATCACAAAGTCCTGCTTCAGGGGGTTCAGGGCAAGATCCTTGGCCTTAGTTGTGATCTTCAATTTATAGGTGGCCGATCCCTGCAGCGAGGACTTGGGTGAGATGGAAAAGACCTTTTTGTCCGGGGAGATAGACAAACTCGTGGACGACATGGGAACACAACTGAAAAAACCGTCCCGGGACAGTTGCAGGCTTCCGGAACAGTTTGTATCTTCACTGTTGAAATTGATGGTGGATGGGTACATGGCTTCATCGAAGCCTACCGAAAGCGAGGTGTTGACCGGCACATCGCTTGAGGCATCACCTGGTGACAGACTGATCACATGCGGAGACTCCGTATCGTATGACTGAACCTTGCCACTATCCGATTTGCAGGCGATAAAAAGTAGTCCAAGCAGGGCTGACAGCGCCAGACCCTTTATCAAAATACCGTTCATTTTTTGTTTCATGGCTGCGAACTGTCGATAAAGTCGTTTCTAAGCGGCGTTGCGTTTCAGTTTCATCAGAACAGCGGATCGACTGTCTAAAAGATATAAGCCAGTTTCACCTTGAAAGAACCGTTTGAATCATGATAACTCGCGTCGGCAGTGCTTGTCAGAAAATAAAAACCAAGACTGAGACCATTTTCAGGAATCCAAAGCACCCCCCCCTGGGTATTGACCGTTTTGATCTCTTCGACGGTTTCTCCGTTCTCGATCATATTCGCATCAATTGTTGATTCTTCAGAGCTTAACGAGAACAACAGCCCGCTGAACTTCAACTCTCCGGACATTCTGGTGATTGTTGTTGCCGGATGTCGATTTTCTACCAGGTCGCCTGTGAGACCATTTTCCTCGGAATCCGAATGGGCCAGGGCGTATTCAACCCTGAATTGTGTTCCCCCCGGTTGTCCCAGATGCATAGCCAGACCACTGACGATGTTGTTCCAGGTCAAGTCCACGGCGTACCCGTTCTCTTCCTTGACCCGCTCAAAGCCGAGACCCAGAAAGAAGATATCCAGGGTTTTAACCGAAATGGAACCGATTGTTCTCACGGCCTTTGTTATTTCTGAATCGTGGGTCGCATCAACATGGTCTTTAGACTCAGTTGAGCGAACCCCCAAACCGATCGTCATGAAATCATTTCCAGCCAGCGCGATATTCAGCCTGGTATCGTCAAACTGAAGGTTGATCTGCCCATCGTAGAATCTTTCCAGTTTAACATTGGTCGAATTCTGGGACGCATACATTTCTACAAAAACGTTACCCGCTTTGAAAGACAGATTTCCATCCACACCCGAATTGTCGAACTGATACACCTGCTTGCCCATCAGGTCCCGTGTACCGCTTCCCTCCTGATATCCGACTCCCACCGCCGGTTTTTCCCGCCAACCGGCAGCAGAGGGCATCAATATTGACTGGGTTGGATCCATGGACGGCGTAATCACCTGGCTGAAACCCGGACTTGCTCCTGACAAGAGCAATCCCACAATAGCCATTGCCTTTAATCCCATCACAGCGATTTTCATCGTTAATCCTCTGTAAAATCCAAATTTTTCTCGCATCCCTGCGATCCTGGACGGTTTTGGACAGTTGTCCGGGACCAAATCGTAACGCTTCAGCATAGGTCCCTTGATCGATAACGGTGGTGAATAGGTACACTAAATGAAACCGAAACTCAAGGTTCCTTGATATGATGTTGTTTTCAGCTCTTTTTCTCCCGCTGTTTGAGTCCCCTGACCGGCATAGAAACCAAGGAGGGCACTGCCCAGTTTTATACCAATTCCATATCGGTGTTTGATAATCGTTTGATCCTCTGTCTCCAGTTCAATGGCACCCAGAGTTGTATTCTGGTATTGATAGGAAAACAGAAACCGGTCAAACAGCAACTCGGCCGATGCCTGAACCCGGCTGGTTTTCCTGTGGGGTTGGATGGCAGAATTGTCAGCCTTGGTTTCCGGCGATGTCTGAAATGAGGCTTCAGTACGGAACATCCTTTTTAGGGGATCCCCGATCTGTATCGCCGCTCCGGCCAGCATACGATTCCATTTCCGGGAATCCCCACTGGCAAACTTCTCCGTCACCCGCTGCATCCCGGCTGCCAGATACAGACCATCCAGCATTCTCAGTGAAAAACTGCCTTCATAGAGGCTCTTTTTAATTGTATCCGACGTGGTATCCTGATCCGCAATGCGATAACCGATACCAAGGGTGACATTATTGTCCCCCCTGAGGGTCAGGCTGAATCTGCCATCGGCGTTGTTGTTCTTATAGAGTGCCCCGCTGGTGTAGTCCCAGTTATAATCTGTTCCGGGCGATGCCCAATAGAATTCAGCGATAATGTTGCTCGGTTGATAGGAAAACAAAACAGAAGAATCGACATTGTAAGTGTCCACATTTTCTGTTTCCCCCTCAAGACTGGCAAAGGCAGTTTGACCCCCCAGTGCGCTCCCGAATCGCCAGCCTGCTGCCGATGCCATTTCAACCGGAAAAGCACGGTCCAACAATGGTGTCACTACCTGTGCAGATGCAACATGGGTTATCAAGCCAGTCAGCAGCAGCAGAAAGAGCTTTTTCATAGGATATTCATCATTATTCCGGAAATCACCCATCTTTAATGGGGTGTCCGCTCGACAAAATTGTCGTACCAAAACAAAAATGTGCACTTTCATGGGGCCCAATGCCCAAACGGTCCTCTTTTTTTCACTCAGTGAAATTCACTTGCAAAAACGATGCATTTCAGAAGAACCAGTACAAACATTTTTATAGACATCCGCCTGTTGCCAACCGCCGTATAAAGTGTCGCATACCTTTTATGGTTCATAATAAAAACTGAACCGCTCTTCCGGGTCGCTTATCGTGAGGATCTTATTATACGCCCTGTTCAATCTGGTCCTCACAACCGGTTTCGCATCGCAAAGACGGGACCTGCTGTTTATTGTTTAATCCGGACGTCTGAATCGCACTCTTTTTTGTATTTCAAATCTGTGATAAATTGAAACCGAATAGAACAGAAGTGTGAATCGTGTCAAAGCGGCAATATTTGCCAGACGTTTTTTGTATAGTAATTGCAAGATCCATAACAGGACTTAAAAGCCCATTTTCCTGAAAAGCGGAATGAGATGCGACACCCTCGAATAAATGGAATCCTGAAAAAGAGGTGAGACAAAAACCATGATCAGACACGTTTTTTTGACCACAATGATCGTTCCGGCTTTGATTCTTTCCCTGAATGTGCCCCTCGGTTTTGCCCTCGACTTTGTGGCCAGCATCAAGGATATCCAGGGGCAAATTGAAGTTGAAAGGGGCCCCAAGCAACTCGCAGCCAGAAACGGTCTGATTTTATATGATCAGGATACTGTTGTCACCGGCAAGGACTCAAAAGCCACCATCATCTTCCGGGACGGGTCCACCATCCGTTTGTTTTCAAATACACGGTTTCTGATAGAAAAGTCCGTGGAGTCCAAACAAGAGTCCCGACGGTTTTTATATAACATTTTCCTCAAAGTGGGTTCTTTCTGGGGCAAGTTCACCAAGAAATATCAGAGCACAACGATTCGCACGCCGACCGCAACAGCCGGTATCAAGGGAACAGTTGTCGCCATGTCCCAGCGCAATGATGGCTTGACCGTCAGCCTCACTTCAGGTGCTGTGACAATCGAGAACGATGATGAAACGGTGAATCTTCAACCTGGACAGATTGTCCGTGGTGTCACCCGCCTTGGATCAATAAAAAATAAAATCAAGAATTTGAACTACCATCTGGTCTTTGAGGCGGACAAAAAAGCGATTGACATCCCGGACACAGGAGAGGAAATAGAGCTCTTTTTTACACTGCAGATGGTTCAGACAAACACCAACGAGAACGCATTTCGTACCGGTCCTGTCTATATCAGCCATGAGTTCGACAATATCCGGTTTGACACAGACATCAACCTGAATGAGCGGGGATACGCCAGAATCAAGGCAACCGTCAAACCATTCCAGGAAAAGGATAATATCCAGCAATCCATTCAGTTAACAGCCATCATGGATGGAGAGGCGTTCATCGATGTTGATGCCGGCCAGGTCTTTCTGACCTTTTCACAGGCAGGACAGAAGCCAAAAACACTCATGATCGATGTCAATTCAGATACAATCGAGTAGGCTGGATAACCAAGACCCATCAGGGACCCCGGATCCGGCAATCAAAGCATGGTCATGGGGTCCACATCAATGGAAATTCTGCTGCCAGCTTTTGCCCGCCAGCCTTTGCGTCCAAAAAACAGACCGGCCAGCATGCTTTTCGCCTTCCCGATTTCTCCACTTTTAATCAAGAGCAGCCAATAATAGCGATTGTTTATTTTCTGCAGCGGCGATTCCACGGGACCCATCACCTGGAAATCGGCGCCTGTCGCACAGTCCTTGAGGACTCCTCCCAATGCCATGGCCGACTGTTCAGCATGATCCGGGTTTTTATCACTGACCTTGATGAGAATCTGTCGAACATAGGGCGGATTATTCAGGTCCCTGCGCATCGACAACTCCTGATTGAAAAACGATAGAAAGTCATGTTCAATCGCCGTGCGGAATATGAAATGGTCTGGATTATAGGACTGGATCAGGGCCAGACCACGGAGCTTTTCATCCCGACCGGCTCTCCCGGATACCTGCGAGATAAGTTGAAAACTCCTTTCCGAGGACCGGAAATCCGGAATGTTGAGGCTCATATCGGCAAAAATGATACAGACGATCCCGATATGCTTAAAATCATGACCTTTACTGATCAACTGGGTACCGATGATAAAATCGATCTGCTTGTCATTGATTTTATCGATGTATCGTTCCAGGGCCCCGCGCTTGCGAACCGTATCGCGGTCCATCCTCAAGAACCGGGCGTCTGGAAATAGCAGTTTCAGATCCCTTTCCACCCTCTGGGTCCCGATTCCCTCAAGATTAAAAACGCTTTCCTGACAGTGGGGGCAGGTTTTCGGATACGGCTGACTGAATCCGCAATGATGACAAATCAGACGTTGCCGGGTCCGGTGCCAGGTCATCGCAATCGAACAGTTCCGGCAGAGCACGGGCATTTCGCAGGCCACGCAGGACAAAAAAGAGGCGTATCCCCTGCGATTTAAAAAAATCAATGCCTGTTTCTGATGCTGAAGATTCTCCTTCAATCGGTTAACAAGGTGTTGCGATAGATAAAAAGCTCCCTTTTGGCGCTTTTCATTTTTCAGATTGATCAATTCAGAGGTCGGTAGTGTCTGCCGGTTCACCCTGTTTTTCAATTGGAGCAGATCATACTTCCGGTTGGAGACGTTGAAATAAGACTCAACCGAGGGCGTCGCCGATCCCAGCAACACCACACAACCCTGATCGCTGGCGATTTTCACCGCAGCGTCTCTGGCGTGATAAAAGGGATTTTCCTGTTGCTTATAGGAATTGTCATGCTCTTCATCGACTACGATCAGCCCGATGTTTTCCAGCGGCGCAAAAATAGCTGAACGGGCACCGATAACGATATCACAAAGACCTCTTTTTATCTTCCACCACTCCGTTGCCCGTTCCTTCTCAGCCATTCCGCTGTGCAGGACAGCAATACGATCTCCAAAACGCTCTCTGAATCGCCTGACAGCTTGTGGTGTCAGCGAGATTTCCGGGATCAGGACCAGTACCGTTTGTCCTTGTTGAATGGTTTCTTTGACGGCATAAAGATAAATCTCTGTTTTACCGCTGCCGGTCACACCATGTAAGAGAAAGGTGCGATAATTTTTTTGATGAATCGCTTCTAATATCAGTTCTATGGCAGCCTTCTGTTCCGCGTTCGGGTGAATGAACAGATCCAGGTTGACTGTTGAGGGACGTGAACCGATTGGAATCTCCTTCTTTTGCTGAAGCAACACCCTTTTAGCAACCAATCGGTTAATCTGGGGCCTGGCTTTTGGAAATCGTTCCAGGACAGTCTGCAGTCTGAGCTCATGCTCCGATCGAAACCACGCCAGAATCTGATCAGTCTGACTGCCCTTGCGAACCGCAACCGCATCGCCGGCCTCTGCCTGGTAGCTCAGCCAGTCATCGAATGCCGTACCCGCATCCCCGGTCGAATGAGAATAAACAAAACGCATGGCCTTCTTCTTTTTCAGTTTCGCATACAAGCGGCTGAAATTTTCTCCTTCCAGATTCCTTAAGACCTCTGACTCCCCCTTACCATCAATCAGATTCAACCATTGCTCTTCGTGGGCATCCAGAGACAAACCCGCGATGTCGTCCATGTCAATCTGGATCTTCTTGGTCACTTTTGGTTTCAGACCTGCCGGCAGCGAGGCGTCCAGAACCTCACCCCAACAGCAGAGATAGTAACTGGATATCCATTTTGTGAAGGCAAGCATTCTCGGGCTGAAAACAGGCTCTCTGTCAATCAGGGCCAGCACAGGTTTAAGCTTTTCGTAGTCTGAAGACAGCATTATCTCAACAGCGACCCCGATCATCCTTCTGGAACCCACTGAAACCAGCACCCGAAGACCAACTTTCATCTGCCGGATCATCTCAGCAGGAACCTCGTAGTCATATGGCAATGTATAGGGAATACTCAGGGCTACTTTTACTATCATGAGAAACAGTGACTAAAAAGGGGTTTTTGGGGCCTGAACAGTTATCTCTTTCTACATGTTTTTTCATATTTCGGCTACTTGCGAGATTTCCCGAAAAGGTGCTATATTCGACTCACAGTCAATTTAGAAACGCAATAAATAAAATGCGTTACCGAAATTGAAAAACCCTATTTCAGAAATGGAGACCTCCCCAATGCCCGAAGAAATTTTGCCCGGATTTTACCGTCTTGAGATCCCACTGCCAGACAGCCCACTAAAATCATTGAATTCTTATGTTATTACGGGATCCGAAAGAAACCTGATCATTGATACCGGGTTTAATCGTGATGTATGCTATAACGTGATGCAGAAAGAGCTGCAGATTCTGAATATTGACCTGACTCGAACCGACTTTTTTATCACCCATCTGCACGCTGACCATTTTGGTCTGGTTGAAAGACTGAAGACACCAACCAGTACCATCTATTTCAATCGACCCGATGCAGAAATCCTGGACGGCTGGAACGGATTCGAGCATATGTTTTCGTATGCAGCCCATAACGGTTTTCCTGAAAGGGAACTTAGAAATGCTTTTCAACAACATCCGGGAAAACGGTTTGGAACACAATGGGTCCCCGAACTGAAAATTCTGCAGGATGGTGATATTCTTGAAGCTGGTGAATACAAACTGCTATGTATCGAAACACCGGGACATACCCTGGGTCACACCTGTCTTTACGAGGCGGATAAAAAAGTTTTTATATCAGGGGATCACATCCTGGGAGATATTACGCCCAACATACAGGGCTGGTCGGATGAACAGGATATGTTGAAACACTACCTCATCAGTCTGGACAAGGTATCTTCCCTGCCAGTCGATATCGTCCTGCCAGGACATCGCAGCCTGTTCAGCAATTTCAGAGAACGTATTCAAGAGCTCAAACGTCACCACATGAGCAGACTGGAAGAAATTCTTTCCATTCTGGGCCGTGGGGACAGAAACGCCTATGGGGTCGCATCGGAGATGAGCTGGGATATCAAATGTGATTCATGGGAACAGTTTCCGGTGCCTCAAAAATGGTTTGCCACCGGGGAAGCGATCGCACATTTACGCTATCTCGAAGAAAACCGACAGATCTTAAGAAAAGAAGCGGTTGAACAGACAGTCTATTCATCAATTGTCTGATCGCATAAATCAATTGCCTGAATTTAAGAAACAGGCTACACATTTATTAAACAGTTGCCGGAAATGAAACGGACTGACCACCCTGTTTTCAGCGACCTCGGGATTCTCAGTTGAACGGACTGCTGGTAAAAAACACCAGCCTTGATACTCCAGGAAGATGATCAGGATAAACAGACAAATTTTTGAAAGACTGCAGACTTCTGTCGAATTCTTTAAAGGTTTCTCGGATGGAGAACTGTATACATTCTTGAAATTCATGAATCCGGAACGATTCAAAGATGGAGAAACGATATTTGAGGAGAATGTCTTCGGGTCTAAAATGTACATTTTGATCAATGGCAATGTTGTTATCAGCAAACGAATC
This sequence comes from bacterium, assembly GCA_018830885.1. Lineage (GTDB taxonomy): Bacteria > SAR324 > SAR324 > XYD2-FULL-50-16 > XYD2-FULL-50-16 > JAHJRI01. The sequence goes on from JAHJRI010000398.1 coordinate 17,350, forward strand.
GGGAAAAAAGACGGTGTGATGAAGGAGACCGAACTGGCGGTTCTGAATCCTGGCGAGTGCTTTGGTGAAATGGGGATGATCGATCAACGAAGAAGGTCCGCAAAAGCGACAGCCAAGGGGAATTCATTGCTGTTTTCCATCACGGATGAGATGCTGACACAGATTTCCGGAACACGTAAGTACTTTACACTGGCTTACAAGCTTTATCGGAATTTTGCACAGATGCTGGCCAATCGTTTGAGAGAATCCAATCTCAAGGTTGTCGATCTTGAAGCAAGATTTCGAGACCACAACTGGACGTAACACGGAAGCCCCGGGTCAGAATCCAGATTTTCTTCTATCAAAATTGAAACGGCGGTCAAGAATTAAAACGATTGGCTCATCAAGAGTGAAGCAATCAGAAATCCAGGGATACTCGGGGATGCTGACACTGAATGTCACGACCGATTGGCGGGGAATGGGTGTCAATCCCTTCGAAACTGGCATCGATAAATGGAAGGTTTTGTTCACGTTACCAAACGGAGCTGACAATTATTAAAGCTATTATTCAAATTGTGACGGTCGTTGCTGCTGTCGGGTTGACCGTTTCCTTTATCGAAATGGATATTGAAGTAAAAGTGGCCATCACAGGATTGGTTTTCCTGTTGATGCTCCAGCTGCAGTTCATTATCTCGCGTACGCGAGTCAAAGGAGAGCGGACACCAAAACCCGGGCCGATTGCATCTTCTTCCCAGGCAGAAACACAATCCCCTGATCAAACCGGGATTCGTGGTCGGGCCATCGACCCCAGTGTCTTCTCCAAGTTTCAAAAAAATCTGACCCAATCCAACGATTCTGCAGCAGAGCAGACGGATGACAAGGCGAACGTGATCGTTTCTCTTTCCCGTAAGAGCAAAGCGAAAACCCGCGAGAAGCCCCCTGAAACCAAAAAAGAATCGTTATCTGAAGATAAAGTCGGACTACCACCCAAAAAGACAACCGGTCTGCCGTCCTCTGGTCGGAAAATCGCGGACCAACCCGTCTCAAAGCTACCCGATAATATACCCGTCGTATCCATCGGGAAGTTATTCGATGATATCAAAGAGACCCCTGACATCACCTCAGGAAAAGTGGATCCCGTCAAATTACCCCCTAAAAAACTGGACAAGCTGATCCTGCCATTGGATTCCAGCAGCAATGATACTGAAACAGAAAGCGCGATCATTACGCCGCCTCTGACTTCCAATGAAGTGCCAACAGGAAAGGATTTTGCAGGGGACGAGTCGGAAACGAAACATGAGGCGGAAATTACCCTGTCGATCGCTGAGGGCTACTATCAGAAAGAGCAGTATGAAAAATGCCAGACAGCGCTGAGACAGATATTAAATGCGCCTCACCGGCGGGATACCCTCCCCCCCAGGCTGATGATCGAATTGATGCAATTGAAGGGGAATTGTGAGTTGGATCAGGAACAGTATGACACAGCATCCAAGACATTGCAGGAACTCTTTAACAGTTATTTGGATAAGGAACATCCCCAATATCTGAACATCCTGGAGCAGATCATCAAGAAGTTTACGGAAGCAGAACAACAGCAGCATGCGGTTCATTTTCTGTTTACAGCACTAAATGAATTCAGGCAGTTGCATGAGTTCCAGAAAATGGACGAAATCTACACTGAGATCGAAGCGGCTTACCATCAAAAACAAGACTGGCCCAGACTGACCCAAACCTATCAAAATCATCTGGCGATCAAAAAGACCATCAAGGACTTCAAAGGACAACTGGATATTTTTGATCACTTAGGCAAGCTCCTTTATGATCAGGGGGACGACGAAGGCTCCAGAAAATGCTATGAGCAGCGCCTGGCTATTGAAAACCAGATAGAGAAGGCCTGACAGGAGATATCGTTCTCCCGCCCTTCATGGGCGCTGACACTACCCGCCAAGATAGTCGTTCAGAAAACGGCGTTTGAACTCCCTGAATTCCCCAGCCATAATCGCATTGCGGGCCTCTGCCAGCATCTGCTTGAAAAACCAGAGATTGTGATAGCTGTTCAACCGTGAAGAGAGAATTTCGTCGGATTTATAAAGGTGTCTCAGATAGGCCCTGGAGTAGTTCCGGCAAACCTCGCAATCACAATCCTCATCCAGGGGTAAACGATCCTCGGTATATTGCGACTGTTTGATTGAAATCTTGCCCTTGAAGGTAAACAGACATCCATTTCGGGCATTACGAGTGGGCAATACACAATCAAACATATCAATACCGGATTCAATACAGTTGATCATGTCAACCGGATCGCCGACACCCATCAAATACCTTGGTTTCTGATCCGGCAATTCCGGCGCAATCAGAGATACGAGACCATACATAATCTCTTTGTTCTCACCCACACTCAACCCACCAATCGCAAAACCGTCAAAATCCGTTTCCATCAGCATTTGAGCAGACTCTTTGCGAAGATCCTCAAAATCAGCCCCTTGCACAATACCAAAGAGGTTGTTCCCAGATGTTCGGGCCTGATAGGATCGAACGGCCCATCGGGTAGTCCGCGCAATTGATTCGGCAGCTGTTTTTTTATCCACAGGTATGGGCAGACATTCATCAAGGACCATCATGATGTCCGAACCCAGATTTTCCTGTATCGCAATAACGGATTCCGGTGTCAGAACCATTTTGCTGCCATCCA
>JAHJRI010000399.1 GCA_018830885.1 bacterium
CCCGGTTTTCACCGGGGTGACACATCCATAAAGGTCACTCATGAGTTTCACATCTATCGGTATCTGGGCAATCGTGATGCTTGTCCTGCTGCTGCTGTCGGGTCTGCCGATTGCAGTTGATTTTCTGGCGATCGGCATTGGCGGCACGGTTTTCCTGATTGGCATCGATGCCACCCTGGCACTGCTGGGTGATACGCTCTACAGTTCGATTTCCAATCCGACCATTACGGTCATTCCCCTCTTTGCCCTGATGGGGGCATTTGCGACAGGCGGGGGGTTTGCCAAGCGGGCATACAGCGCCGTGCATATTATTTTTGCCAGACTCCCGGGCAGTCTGGCGATCGCGACATCCATCGGCAGTGCTTTTTTCGCGGCCATTTCGGGGTCTACCCTCGCCAGTGTGGCGGTTTTCGGCAAGCTGGCCTATCCGGAGATGAAGCGCGCCAACTACGATCGGTCGTTTGCCCTGGGATCCATCGCTTCATCCGGCAGTTTTGCCTGCATGATCCCCCCCAGCGGTATGTTTATTCTCTTCGCCATTTTCACCGATCAATCGGTGGGGAAGTTGTTCATGGGCGGCCTGATTCCCGGTGTTGTGACCGCAGGGGTCTATGTCTTCAGTATGTACCTGCGCTCCCGGTTCAACCCGAAACTGGCGCCCATGGCCGATTTTGAGAAAACAGTCACCCTGCGCAAACGGGTGACCGCTGTCAAGGGGCTGTGGGAAATCATGCTGATTGCGGTGATTGTCATCGGCGGCATCTACTCGGGAATCCTGACACCCACCGGGGCCGGCGCTGCAGGAACCCTGGGGGCATTCCTGATCGGTTTTGGAAGGGGACCGCTGCGCAAGTTCATCCCCAATCAGATGGCGCTGCGGGAAACGGCCAATATCAGTGCCATGCTTTTTTTCATGATCATCACGGCCCTGTTTTTCAGCCGCTTTCTGGCATTGACCCGGATTCCCATGGAGCTGGCCTCTTTTCTACAGCACTGGGAGGTGAACCGCTATGTGGTGCTGATTGCCATCCTCGCACTCTGGTTCGTGATGGGGATGCTGATCGTGCAGGCGGCTGTGTTCGCCCTGACCCTGCCGATTCTGTTTCCAGTGGTGGTGAATCTGGGGTTCGATCCGATCTGGTTCTGTGTGGTCGCCATGAAATTAAATGAGATCGCCGGTGTGACGCCCCCGGTGGGACTGAGCGCCTTTGCCCTTTCCGGAGCCACCGGGGATAACACGCCCGTGGAGCAGATATATAAGGGCATTCTACCGTTTATTCTCTGTGATCTGGTTGTGTTGGGACTGCTGTTTCTGTTTCCGTCAATGGCAACCTGGCTTCCGGGGAATATGTAGTTACCGGGCAACTATTCACCTGTATACGATACGCCCCAAAGGGTTTGTGTTTCAAGAAACGCATGAATCCTCCTGGAAGCCCTCCATGGCTTCCAAGGTTCTTGAAAGACAATACCTTCGGGGCTGAGCGAAAATTGAACTGAATAAAAGCGTTTCCGGAATCACTGTCCCGAGGCGGGGACAATCACTAACAGGAGCCCGCAATGTCCGATATCTCAATCTCCAGCCGTCTGGCTGAATGGGCGGCTGGCGTCCCCCCGATCGATGATTCCCGGTCAATGGCCATCGCCCGGGGTGCTTTTTCAGACACGATTGCCTGTATGTTTGGCGGGATGACCAGTGACGGTGTCCGCCGTCTCATCCAGGTGACTCGAAACTGGGACAATGGGGGGAAAAACACGGTTTTTGGTACCCGGCACCGTTTCAGCCCCCCCTGGGCCGCACTGATCAATGGCACAGCCGCCCATGCACTGGATTTTGACGATAATTTCATTCCAGCCTTCACCCATGCTTCTGCCGTTCTGGTTCCAGCCCTCCTGGCACTGGGAGAGTCCTGCAACTGCACCGGGAAAGCACTGCTGGATGCCTATGTGGTCGGTGCCGAGCTCCACACCCGGATCGGGCTGCTGGTCAATCCCGGGCACTTTAAAAACGGGTGGCACGCGACCGCCACGGTCGGTACCATCGGCACCGCCGGTGCCTGTGCAAGGCTGCTTGGACTGGACAGCGAAGGGATATCCGCTGCCATGAGTATCGGATTCAGTCTGGCCGCAGGATCGAAAAAACAGTTCGGCACCATGATGAAACCCATTCACGCCGGTCTGGCCGCCCAGCACGCCGTGATGGCGGCTTCCATGGCCGCTGCCGGCATCAATGCCGCTGTCGATTTTCTGACCGGGGAGTTGAGCTTCCAGGCGCACTACGCCGAGCCGGACCTCTCACGGGAAAAGTGCGCACTGGACGGACTGGGCCAGGAACTCTGCCTGTCAACATACGGTCTGCTGGTCAAACGGTTTCCATGTTGCGGATCTGCCCATAAGACCCTGGACGGTTTTCTTCATCTCCGGGAAGCGCATCAATTGCATCCCAAAAGGATCAAACGGGCAATCACCTGGTTGCCCGAGACCATGAGTCGGAATCTGCGGTTTGATCGACCCCGGAATGAAAACGAGGCACGCTTCAGTCTTCACTACAATGCCGCCCGCATTCTTCTGGAAGGCGCCCTGTCCCTGCAGCATTTTGCAGGAACGGCTGTGGCAGAACCGGCAGTCACCCGTTTTCTGGACCGTATTCAATGTGAAACCATTCCGGATCCGGACACCCTGACCCTTTCAACACCACTGTTAAGCCGGGTTGAGCTTGATGACGGATCTGCCTATGAGACAGCGGTGGACCATGTGCGGGGATCGGCGCAAAATCCACTGTCACCCACTGATATGGCGTTTAAATTCAGGGACTGCATCCAGCTGGCCGGGATTGAAAACATTCCGGAGAGGCTGTTCGGGCAGATCTCATCCATCGATACGTGCGGTCCTATCCAGCAGTTAATGGACCCGATTGCCAGGTTGATGCCTGAAACAGAGTAAAGGGCACCTTGATCAATTATTATTATCGAGCTTCGCACCAAAGGGTTGATCTTTCAAGAAACGCACGAGTCCATCCATGGAGCTCCTGGAAGCCATCCATGGCTTCCAAGGTTCTTGAAACATCAACCCTTTGCTGCTGACTGAGTTCCAGTGAATCATGGTGCCCTATATAAAAAGAGGAAAAAAATGACCCACGAAATTGATCTACTGCTGAAAGGCGCGTTCGTTGTCGATCCGGTAAACCGGATCAATGGCATCCGGGATATTGCCATTGCTGCCGGAAAAATTGCGGACGTTTCCCGGGATATTTCCCCTGCCCTGGCCCGGCAGGTAAAATATCTCAGCGGTACCACCGCCATCCCCGGTATTATCGACTCCCACGTGCATGCTTCCCCCTTGATTGGTGGATTCAGTGCTCACAAAATGCTGGCCAGGGCCGGTGTCACCACCGCTTTCGAAGTTGCCGGTCCTGTTGAAGGGGTCTGGAAGATGATGGCAGAAAACGGGGCCGGGTTGAATCTGTTGTGTATCCACGCCGTGGCGCCGGGTCTGACCATCGAGGGGAACAACCCTTCCCGGACCGCGTTGAAAAAACTGCTGCACAACGCTGTTTCCAAAGGGGCCATCGGGATCAAGGTTCTGGGTGGTCATCTGCCCCTGACACCGGATGCGACCCGCCGCTGCATCGAACTGGCCCGACAGGAGGAGAAATACTGCGCCTTCCATGCCGGCACCACCCGCAGCGGTTCCAACTTCGATGGCTTCCTGGAAGCGCTGGATCTGGCTGAAGGGAACCGGCTGCACCTGGCCCACATCAACAGCTATTGCCGGGGGCAGATCAAAAGCTCCCTGAGCGAAGCATCCGAAGCGATTTCCGCGCTGGAGACCCATCCCCATATATTTTCGGAGTCCTACCTCTCCCCCCTCAACGGAACCAGCGGTCGTATGATCGACGGTCAGCCGTTCAGCAAGGCAACTCCCAATTCCCTGAAACGATTCGGGTATTCCCCGGACTTCCAGGGGATGAAACAGGCGATCACCGACGGCGTGGTCAGCATCATGGTGGAAGAAGGCGATGAGACGGTTTTGCAGACCGGGTCTCCGGCAGTCAGGAAATGGGAAGCCGCCGATACGAACCTGAACGTCAGTTTCGACATCAACCCGGCCGATTCCCGGTTTCTGCTGGCCACGGCCCGAAACCGGGACGGACGATTCACGGTGGACGCCATTGCCACCGACGGCGGCGGCATACCCCGCAATGTGATCGTCGAAAACGGACTGGCCCTGGTCGATTTTAAAGCCCTCACGATGGCGGATTTTGTTTTGAAAACCAGTGCCAACCCGGCTGCCATGCTGGGGTTGACACAAAAAGGCTCCCTTAGTGTCGGGGCCGATGCGGACATCACGGTCCTTGATCTGGAAAAAAACCGGGCCTGCATGTCCCTTGTGGGCGGCAGAATCGTGATGGTTGCCGGACATGTCTGTGGAAGCGGGGGGACAGCCCTGGTATTGCCCGAAGGCGAAAAGCATGCTCGGAAACTGGGTCTCGGGGTTGACACCATTGATCCGGACCATCTATTTCAGAGATTGGATCCCCATGGACAAATCGCAGCCGTGAACCGGTAGGATGTGAGAAATTCCGACACCACGTTGGTTCCAATATGAGACAGGCTTTTGGACGCTTCCCGTTGAGCAGGAGCAGAATCGTTGCCACGGTCATTCTCTTGATCACCGTCAGCGGTCTGCTTTCCGGGTCTCCCCTGATCCCCGATGCCGCCGCCACTGGGAAAAAACAGCGGGTCCTGATCCTGCACTCCTTTCACAAGGGGCAGAAATGGAACGATGACCTCAGCCGGGGCATCTTTGACGTACTGGAAAACGATCTGGTGGAACTCCGATTTGAATACATGGACGCCAAGCGCTATACCGATGCCCGGCATTTTGAAAACCTGTATCACCTGTACCGCCACAAGTATCGATCGAGACCGGTCGATGTGATCATTTCAACCGATGAGAGTGCGCTGGATTTTCTGCTGGCTCACCGGGATGATCTGTTTCCGGGAACGGTTGTTGTTTTCTGCGGGGTCAAGTTCCTGGAGGAGAATAAACTCTACGGGGAGCATAACATTACCGGTGTCATCGAGCAGGTGGATATCGAAAAAAATATCCGGCTTATCCTTCAATTGACACCCACCGTCAAGCACATCCTGGTTATCACGGACAACAGCCCGACCAGCATTTCGACCATTAAATCCTTTATACCGGTATTGAAAACATTCGGGGACAGGATCAACTTCCACTTCACCGAGCAGATGGCTGTCGCGGATCTGCAGCAGTCCCTGCAGGAACTGTCGTCTGAACATGCGGTGCTGCTGGTCAACTACACCCGGGATATTGACGGGAACCTGTTTTCCATGGAGGAAAGCGCCCGCATCATTTCCCTCAGCAGCCCGGTGCCGGTATACGCACTGTGGGACAGCTACCTCGGCAGTGGGATCCTCGGTGGCCTGCTGGTCAGCGGCTACACCCAGGGGAAGATCGCCGCCCATATGGCGCAGGCGCTGCTGGCAGGAGGAACCAGCGCTCAGACACCGGTTCGGAAAAGCACTGCCGGACACACCATGTTTGACTATCTGCAGTTGAAAAGATTCGGGATCCCCGAGCGGAAACTGCCGGTCGATGCCGTTGTCATCAATCGACCCATCTCGTTCTATTATCAGTATAAACTGCTGATTCTGGCCGTCCTGCTCGGTATTCTGGGTCTGACCGCAATTATTGTTGTTTTGAGTATCAATATCGTGCGGCGCAGACGGGTGGAAAAATCCCTGCAGAAAACCTCCCAGCGTCTCACCTTGATGCATGAGATTGACCGGGCCATTCTCAATGCGTTTTCCATTGAATTTGTTGCTGAAAAACTGATGGCTCCCATGCGGCATATTTTCGGCTGTGAATTTATTGGCATTCTGCTGATTCAAAAAGGGGACCCCCAGGCTACGGTTCTGACCCACTATCCCCTTGAAAACCAGGTCACCAGCCGTGAGTTCAGGATTCCCGGAGACACACTCCCGCTGAAAAGCCTGACACAAGGGGTGAGCTTCCGGTCTGACGAGGTCTATCCCGAAGCTCCCGCTTTTGCCGGTCAATGGAGCGGTCATTTCCCCGGCGCACGGTATCTCCTGACACCGATCATTTACCAGGAGGATCTCCTGGGGGCATTGATACTGGGCAGCCCGGCATCGGATTTAAAAAACGAGACCCTGGTCAGCAACTGTTGGGAAGTGGCTAATTCACTGGCCGTGGCCATCCAGAACAACCGTCTGCTGCGGGAACTTCGGAACCACGAGGAAGAGCTCCGAAGCATGTCGGCCCATATTATTGAAGCCCAGGAGATGGAACGCAAGCGGCTGAGTGTTGAACTGCATGACGAGTTCGGACAGATGTTAACTGCGGTCGGTCTTAACCTGAGTCTGATCCGGAACAAGCTGGGAGCCGACTGCAGCAGGACCGTGGCGGAACGACTCGATCAAACTGAGAGTGCTATCGAAAATCTCTACGACCAGATCCATGACCTTTCCCTCGACCTGCGGCCCACCATTCTGGATGACCTGGGATTAACACCAACCCTGCGCTGGTATTTGAACCAGTACCAGGAAAGATCCGGCCGGCAGGTCCATTTTTCAGCCGGGGAGGAACCGGGGATCCCCATTCCGGGAGCCGTGGCCGTCGCATTGTACCGCATTCTGCAGGAAGCCCTGACGAACATCACCAAGTATGCCGGGGCATCGACCATCACGGTCCGTCTGATCACCGAGCCCGACACAATCCAGCTGATCATCGCCGACGATGGCATCGGATTCGACCTGGAGGCGGTCCAGTCCCGCAATATCAAGGAAAGGGGTCTGGGCCTGGTAGGCATGCGGGAACGGCTGGATCTGCTCGACGGCTCCCTGCAGATTCAAACGGGACCGGGCAGGGGCACCACCCTCCACGCTGTTGTTCCCATTTATCATGGAGAAAATGATGGCTAAGATTCGCGTACTGCTGGCAGATGACCACACCATCCTCAGAAAGGGATTGGGCGCTTTGCTGGCAGAGGAAGAGGATATCACCGTGATCGCTGAAGCGGAAGATGGACGGGAGGCAGTGGAAAAAGCGTTCACCCTGGATCCCGATGTCGTGGTCATGGATATTGGTATGCCTTCCCTGAACGGTCTGGAGGCAGTCCGAGTCATCAAAAAGGGCCGACCGGAGATGAAGGTGTTGATCCTGACCATGCATGAAAATGAAGAGTACATTACCGAGGCGCTGAAAGCAGGCGTCAGCGGATATCTGATCAAGAAAAGCGCCCCCCGGGATCTGATCACCGCCATCCGCCTCGCCAACCAGGGTGAAAGTTTCCTCAGCCCCGCCATCTCTACCAAGGTGATCCATCGTTTTATCCGCCAGGCAGCCGGAGACACCACGGATTCGGTCCAGATGGAAAGTCCACTCACCTCCCGGGAACGGGAAGTGGTGCAGTTGATCGCTGAAGGATCGGCCAACAAGGAGATCGCAGCCAGGCTTGGTATCAGCATTAAAACGGTCAAAAATCACCGCAGCAATCTCATGGAAAAACTGGACCTGCACAATACCGCCGAGATTACCCAGTTCGCCATCAAGAACGGACTCATCATTCTGGACAAATAGGTGTTTCCGACCATACCGGCCTGCTTCCCGGCAATTGATCTGCGCCACTGTTCCTGCCAGAAAAGACCCGCTGAATCGCCTTTCCGGGTCAGCATCCTGCCTGTATCCTGTTAAAATTGTTTGCAAAGGGGGTGACAATTTGATGGCAAACGCATTAGACTGAGCTCCTCAACAGATTCTGACACATCGTGTTTTCACCATCATTACCCGGACAGGTCCGCATGACATTCAATCCTGTTGGCACCATAAACGCTGTAAAACCGCTGCGGAAAGAAATCATAGAGGTGCGCAGCAGAATCCTGAAACGGATTTTGATATTCTGCCTCCTGCCCGGCATTTTCCCGCTGATGGTGGGAGCCTACCAGGCTTATTCCCAGGGACGCTGGGGCTATTCCATCATCTATTCTGCCGTATTTCTCACTTTCCTGTTCAGTCTGGTCTTCATCAACCGTGTCTCCTATCACGTGCGCGCCATTTCCCTGTCCTCCGGCCTCTATCTGCTGGCTGCAGCCGTGCTCTCGAGAATCGGACTGAGTGGTCTGGGAATGGAGTTGATGTTCCTCTGCTGTTTTACCGTCTCCATGCTTTTCAACCTGCGGGCCGGGTTTACGCTCATCGCCATCGGCGTGGCAACGGTTGCCACTGTCGGTCTGGGAATGATCCACGGCATCATCGAGATCCATCCCGACCATATGCTGACGTCCCATTCGGGGTTGGCCTGGCTGACGGCGACGGTGTTCTTTTTCCTGGGTGCCCTGCTGGTGACCCTGGCACCCCAGATGCTGCGCTCCCGGTTGGAGGCGTCCCTGGATCTGGCCGAAAAGCAGGCCGCATCGCTTCAGACAGCCAACCGTCAACTCAGGGAGGAGATCGAAAAACGGGAAGGGGCAGAAGCAGAGCAGTTGCGGCTGCGACGGCTGCTTCAGGATACGATCGATTCCATGCCCTCGGTCCTGATCGCCATCGACAAGACCTATCATATTACCCTCTGGAATCAGGAAATAACCGGAATTACCGGTGTTTCGGCGGAGAAGGCTAGGGGGCAACTCCTCGCTGATCTGCTGCCGCCCCTGGCTGCGCAATACCCCCTCATCCAGGACGCCATGCAGCGGCAACAGCCTCAGAAAACCGAGAAAATACAGATCGGACTCAGCGACGATTATCGCTTCATCGACTGTATTGTCTATCCGATTGCCAGCAACGGGGAGCAGGGGGCTGTTATCAGAATTGACAATGTCACCGAGCGGGTCCGCATGGAAGAGGTCCTGATCCAGACGGAAAAGATGATGTCCCTCGGTGGGCTGGCGGCCGGAATGGCCCATGAGATCAACAATCCCCTGGGGGGAATTCTGCAGGCGGCGCAGAATATCGAGCGGCGCTTCTCCCCCGCCATGGAACCCAACCGGGATGCAGCGCAAAAAGCCGGTATTAACCTGGATGATTTGCAGATCTATCTGCAGGAGCGGAAGATCACTGCTTTTATCCAGGGAATCAAGACCGCGGGCCAGCGGGCAGCCAGTATCATTTCCAATATGCTGCTTTTCAGCCGCAGGAGCCAGTCCAAGAGCGCTGAAGTCAACCTGCCCAGCCTGCTGGACAATACCGTGGAACTGGCCCGCAGCGACTACAGCCTGAAAAAGAACTTTGACTTCAAACACATCGCCATCACACAGGCGTACGATCCCCAGCTGCAGTCCCTGTGGTGCACCGAAACGGAAATTGAGCAGGTTGTCCTGAACCTGCTGAAAAACGCCGCCCAGTCACTCATGGGCCCGGACCGCCGGGAGGAACCCCGCATTACCATCCGGACCTTCAAGGAAGGGGATCTGGCCAGAATTGAGATTGAAGACAACGGCTCTGGGATGGATGATAAAACCCGCAGAAAGATATTCGAACCCTTCTTCACCACCAAGCCGGCGGGGCGGGGCACCGGTCTCGGGCTCTGGGTCTCCTATATGATCGTCACCAGCAACCACCGAGGCACCATCGAGGTCAAGTCTGAGCCCGGCCGGGGATCGCTGTTTACCCTTCGTCTGCCCATTTACGCCCAAGAGCAGCAGACACCGGATGCGAAAAGCTGAATGACGGCAGGCTGGCGCCCGCTTACATATTGCGCCGATACTGCCCACCCACCTCGTTCAGGGCGTCGACGATCTTCCCGAGACTGCAGAAACGTACGGTGTTCATCAGTTCGGCAAAGATATTCTGCCCGGTCAGCGCCGCCTGCTGGAGTTGTTCCAGGGCCTCACCCGCCTGGGCCGCCCGTTCCTGGTTGAACTTCCGCAGTCGGATCAGCTGGGACTGTTTTTCTTCCTCCGTAGCCCGGGCCAGTTCAACACAACCGGCGTCCGCCACCGGATCGGCATCCGGATCGATAAAGGTGTTGACCCCCACAATGGGAAACTCACCGGTATGCTTCAGGGTTTCATAATAGATCGACTCTTCCTGGATCCTGCCCCGCTGGTACCCGGTTTCCATGGCGCCCAGTACGCCGCCCCGCGAGGTGATGCGTTCAAACTCCATCAGTACCGCCTCCTCCACCAGATCGGTGAGCTCCTCCACGATAAAGCTGCCCTGGTTCATATTCTCGTTTTTGGCCAGTCCCCACTCCTGGTTGATAATCAGCTGGATGGCCAGCGCCCGGCGCACCGATTCATTGCTGGGTGTGGTCACGGCTTCGTCATAGGAATTGGTGTGCAGGCTGTTGCAGTTGTCATAAACGGCACAGAGCGCCTGCAGGGTTGTGCGGATATCGTTGAACTGCATATCCCGGCTGTGCAGGGAACGCCCGGAAGTCTGAATGTGATATTTCAACATCTGGGAGCGGGCCGAACCACCGAACTTGTTCCGCATGGCCACCGACCAGATCCGCCGGGCCACCCGACCGATCACCGTGTATTCAGGGTCCATCCCGTTGGAGAAGAAAAAGGAGAGGTTGGGGGCGAAGGTGTCAATGGGCATCCCCCGGGAGAGATAATACTCCACGTAGGTAAAGCCGTTGGCCAGGGTCAATGCCAGCTGGGTGATGGGATTGGCCCCCGCTTCGGCAATATGGTAGCCGGAGATGGAGACTGAGTAAAAGTTACGCACATTCTGGTCGATAAAATACTGCTGAATGTCCCCCATCATCTTCAATGCAAAATCAATGGAGAAAATACAGGAGTTCTGCCCCTGGTCCTCCTTGAGGATATCGGCCTGCACCGTCCCCCTCACATTGGCCAGGGCGTCGGCCCGGACCGTTTCAGCCTCTGCGGGCGAGGGGTCCCTGCCCTGCTCAGCCCTGAATTTGTCCAGCTGCTGATCAATGGCCGTGTTGAGAAACATGGCCAGAATAATCGGCGCCGGACCGTTGATCGTCATGGAGACCGACGTGGTGGGGCTGCAGAGTTCAAATCCGTCATAGAGGGTTTTGACATCTTCCAGAGTGCAGATGCTGACCCCGGATGTCCCCACCTTGCCATAGATGTCCGGCCGTTCGTCCGGATCGAAGCCGAACAGGGTCACGGCGTCGAATGCGGTGGACAGCCGTTTGGCTTCATAGTTGCCGGACAGCATTTTAAACCGGCGATTGGTCCGGGCCGGATCCCCTTCACCGGCAAACATCCGCGTGGGATCCTCATCCACCCGTTTCAAGGGAAAGAGCCCCGCCGTATAGGGAAAGTAACCGGGCAGATTTTCCCGTCGCATCCAGCGATAAATTTCCCCGGGATCCGATAACCCGGGCAGGGATATCTTGGGTATCCGGCTGTGGGAGAGGGACTCGGTATAGAGCGGCACCCGGATTTCCCGGTTCCGCACCTGATATACCAGTTCATCGCCCTGATAGGCCTTTCTGATCTGCTGCCACTGCTCCAGGATCTCACTGGTTTCCGACTCGACCCGCTCCTCCGCTTTTTTGATCTCTTCCCGCAACCGTGACACGAGTTCCGCACCAGCGTCCCCTGCCGCCAGGACCTTTTCCGCCTCGGTCAGATGATTCACCTGCCTGACGGCGCCCATCTGGGCGGCCGTCTTCCGGTGGTAATCCCTGACGCACTCGGCGATTTCAGCCAGGTAACGGGTCCGCTCCGGCGGGATGATAACGGTCTGGGAGGACGAGGTTTTGAGACCGGTGCGGGGAAAACGGGACTCCAGCTTCAGACCGGTTTTCTCAGCCAGTTTATCCAACAGGGCATGATAAAAAGCCGTCACACCGTCATCATTAAACTTCGAAGCAATCGTTCCAAAAACAGGCATCTCCTTCAGATCCGTTCCAAATGCCTTCATGTTGCGCTGCATCTGTTTTCGAACATCCGCCACCGCATCCTCGCTGCCCCGCTTCTCATATTTGTTGATCACCACCAGGTCGGCATAATCCAGCATATCGATCTTCTCCAGCTGGGAAGCGGCCCCGAATTCCCCCGTCATCACATAAATCGGCAGATCCACCAGATCGATCACCCGGGAATCCCCCTGACCAATGCCCGCTGTCTCCACAATCACAATATCAAACCCGGCCGCCTTCACCACGGCAATGGCGTCTGTCAGGCTGAGCGGAATCTCCGAGTGGGACTTGCGCGTCGCCAGACTCCGCATATAGACCCGGGGACTGCTGATGGAATTCATACGAATCCGGTCCCCCAGCAGGGCGCCCCCCGACTTTCTGCGGGAGGGGTCGCAACTGATCACCGCCAGGGTCAGGTCCTTGAAATCGTGAAGAAACCGGAAGATCAACTCATCGGTCAGCGAAGACTTCCCGGCACCACCGGTCCCTGTAATACCGATGATCGGGGTCCGTTTTTCCCGGTTGAGGGCAGCGAGACCGCGCTTCAGTTGTTCTGCCGATTCCAGGGCCGTTTCGGATTCCACAGCCTCTTCCACAACCGTAATCAGACGGGCAATCAGGGCATGGTTGTCTGCTGAAAGTGCTTCCAGATTGACGGTATCATCCGCCACCGCAGGAAAATCCAGAAGCTCCGTCATGTGGTTGATCATTCCCTGCAACCCCATCTTGGCGCCGTCCTCGGGAGAGTATACCTTGGTCACACCATACGCTTCCAGTTCCCGGATCTCCTCGGGAACGATCACACCCCCGCCGCCGACGAATATCTTGGTATAGGCGGCATTCCGCTCCTTGAGCAGATCCACCATATACTTGAAATACTCAAGATGCCCCCCCTGGTAGCTGGAAACCGCAATCCCCTGGACATTCTCCTCAATCGCCGCATCCACCACATCATTGACCGACCGGTTGTGCGCCAGATGAATCACCTCGACCCCTGTGTCCATTAATATCCTGCGCATGATATTGATGGATGCATCATGACCGTCAAACAGAGCGGTTGCCGTCACAACACGAATATGGTTCTTCGGTTTGTATATTTCTGTTTGCTGGATGGCGACATTAACAGTCATATTATCTCCTTTTTCCTGTTTTTATTTAACAACGTCCACTCAGGGCCCCCTGCTCCGACCGTTGATCGTCATCAGATACCCGCCTGTTCTCCTGACAATAAAACAGTCAGCTCCGTCCTTCTGCCTTTCTTACACCATATGCTTTAAAATAAAAACCAAATAGTAACCCGTATGGTTGCGCCTCACCGAATTCTCCCCTATTTGTAACGATTCACCTGTATCCGCCCCCAAGGGTTTGTGTTTCAAGAAACGCATGAATCCTCCTGGCGCTCTTGGAACACAAACCCTGCGGGGCTGAGCGGAAATCGATCTGAATAGATACCCCTATTTTTTCAATTGCTGGAGATAGAACTTCAGCTGTTCGGTGGTCTGCCGCCAGATGTCCGGGTCCCGGGACGCGGTGTAAATGGCCGAGGCACCATTGAGCGCAATGATTATGAAACTGGTGATATCCCGATAATGCAAACCCGGTTTGACGATTCCCTTTTCACCGGCTTCCTGGAGCCAGTCCCGCATCAGCCTCGAAAACCGCACGTACCCCTGCAGCATATGCCGGCTCATGGAGACCGACTGGCCCGACAATTCCACCAGCATGTTCAGAAAAAAACAGCCCCCGTCAAAAACATTGGCGGCCAGATAATCCCGCATGATGCGGTCGATGACCACCTCAATCCGCGCCAGGGGGTCCGTGATCTGTCGCAGATCCCTGAAAACGAGCTGCCGCCAGATAGACACGGCCTCTTCGTAGACGGCATACCAGATCGCCTCCTTGCTCCTGAAATGACCATACAGCCCGCCCTTGGTCAGGCCTGTGGCTGCCAGAATATCGTTGATGGAGGTGTTGAAGTAACCCTTGACGGAAAAAAGCTGCAAGGACTGTTCAACAATGTTCCGCCGGGTGCGGTCCCCTTTTTTTTCCAAAAACACTCCTCTTATTAAAAAATATACCAACCGGTCTTATTTTTAATATAGGGGTTATGCTGGGCTTGTCAACCGTTTTTTTGGGGGTCATTTTTTGAGGGTTGCCTTCCAATTTCGCACCATTCTCATTTTGCTTTTTGACCGAAAATATGAAAGTGTTGTTCTGTAGATTGTGTATCAGACCGGTCACTTTGATTTTAAGTATCTATTCAGCGATTCAGGTTCAGCTATAGACGCTAAGACCGGTATGTTATTGAACTCATTCTCGACGGCCATCCATGGCCGTCTTCCGAGGGCGGTCGTTAGCATCGCCATCATGGCGATGCTTAACCACTCCCAATCCGTTCAGTTACATACAGGTCTCAGCTTCTGCTTAGATAAAGTGCTGAATAGTTACGCTTTTGAATATTAATCGACCATCCTTAGGGATCTAATGATGGTTTCCAGAGGAGGAGCGAGATGAGAAAACACCTGTTTAGAATCGTTATCGCCGTTGTTTTCGTGATATTCAGCGGTGGCGCCGCCCAGTCTGAAACGTTGCAGTTGCTGACCTGGAAGGACTATGCCCCCAAGGCGCTCAGGGACAAGTTCATGCAGGAGACCGGGATTGAAGTTCAGACCACGTTCTCCAACAATGAAGAGATGATCGCCAAGTTGCGGGCGACCCGTGGTGCCGGGTTTGATCTGGCTCAGCCCAGCCAGGACAGGATCAGTTCCGTGCAGGAAAAATTCAAGATTTATCAGGCAATCGATTTTTCCCAGTTGAATACCGATCTCTTTATTGCGTCCATGCTGGAGGCGGTCAAGAACAACACCATGGTTGAAGGAAAGGCGCATGCCGTGCCCTTTTGCTGGGGATCATCCGGTCTGATTGTGAACCGTAAAATGGCCCCGACAGCAACTGACTATTCAGATTTATTGAATGCGATGTATGCCGGACGGATCAGTTATCGGCTGAAACGACCCACCCTGATCGGGATCGCTTTTGCCATGGGTGAGGATCCATTTGCGAAATACGGCAACGCGGCCGAGTACAATGTGCTGATGGACAAGGTGGAAAATGCGCTGATTGCCGGTAAAGGACTGGTGAAGAATTACTGGACCAACGGCGACAACCTGCTGCAGCTGCTCAGATCGGGTGAGGTTTATGTTGCCATGGGATGGGACGGCGGTGGCTGGAAGCTGCATGCGGAAAATCCCGACATTGATTTTATTGCACCTGCCAGCGGAGCCCTCGGATGGATCGATACCTTTGCCATTCCTGCCAAGGCGAAAAACATCAGTGGGGCATACAAGTGGATCAATTTCATCATGCGGCCTGAAAATGCCGCCGTTTTCACCAACCAGGAAAAATATGCGACCGCATCCCAGGGCGCTGCCGATCTGACCGACCCGGAGATCAAGGCCAATTTCAACCGGAGTTTTCCGCCCGCGGAAATCGATAACATCAACTGGTATCCGCCGGTGCCCGCAAATCTCGAAAAAATCGAGAGCAAACTGCTGGACAGGGTCAAATCGGCCCAATAGGGCGCCGTCAGGGCACCCCGGGGAATGAAATAGGTTTGCTATTCTGATATAAAATAAAATCAGCCCGCCCGCGGGCGGGCCCACCGAAAAACGAGAACCCTGATGACCCAGGACGATGGACATTGATTTAACGGTAAAAACCGTCACCAAAAAATTCCAGGACTTTACAGCCGTTGATGGGGTTTCATTTGACATCGCCCGGGGCCATTTCTTTTCCATTCTGGGTCCCTCAGGGTGTGGCAAGACCACATTGCTGCGCATGATAGCGGGGTTTGACAATCCGGATGCAGGCGAGATAGAGATCCGGGGAGAGAATGTCCTGGGGCTTCCCCCGAATAAACGCCCTGTCAACATGGTGTTTCAGCATCTGGCCCTGTTCCCGATGATGAACGTGGCGGAAAACGTCGCTTTTGGACTTCGACGCAGGGGAGAAAAGGACAAGAGCCGTCTTTCCGCCAGGGTATCCGCCATGCTGCAGCGGGTGGGTCTGCAGGGATTTGAAACAAAACAGATCGGCCAGCTTTCCGGTGGGCAGCAGCAGAGAGTGGCGATCGCCCGCAGCCTGGTCCTGGAACCGGCTGTCCTGCTGCTTGACGAACCCCTCGGCGCCCTGGACCTGAAACTCAGGGAGCATATGAAGGTGGAGTTGAAGAAGCTTCAATCCGAGGTGGGAACGACGTTCATGTATATCACCCACGACCAGTCGGAAGCCCTGGTCATGTCCGATTACATTGCCGTGATGAACCGGGGGAAATTTGAGCAGATTGACACGCCGAGCAATCTGTACAATAGACCGCAGACCCCTTTTGTGGCCCGGTTCGTCGGAGATAACAACAGCTGGTCCGGCACGATCAGGGAGAGGAATCATGACCGGATGACGGTTGAAACCGATGACGGACACCGGTTCCGGGTCAGGAAGACATCATCCGCATCCCCGGGGGCCGCCGTTGAGCTGTTTCTGAGACCTGAAGCCATCCTGATCCAGCCGGATCCGGGGCTGAAGGAGATCAACCGGTTTTCGGTGGTTGTCCGTTCCATCCTTTTTGACGGCGCCAGCAGTCGCCTGCTGGTCAGCCCCCTCCATTCCAGCAGGGAATTGATCGTTTCCCTGCCGCAGAACCGCCAGTTTGATCATATCAAGCCGGCCGACCAGCTGGAAATCGGGTGGAGTGAAGCGGCCGGGATCACCTTTGAACAGACAGAACCGTTGCCATGAACAAGCATATCCGCTGGGGATTTTATATTTTTCTGCTGCCGGTTCTCCTCTGGCTGGTGTTGCTGATCGTTCTGCCCCACATCGATCTCCTGATCATGTCGTTCAGGTCTGAAAACGATCTGGGTGAGTTAACCTGGGGGGTATCCAACTACGGTGAATTTTTCAACGAAAGCATCTACTGGCTGACTTTTGTCCGTACAGCGGCCTTTTCCCTGCTGGTAACCGTCATCACCCTGGTCATCGGTCTGCCCGTGGCGTTTTACATTACCAAGATCGCCGCAGTCAAATACAAAGGACCATTAACGGTGCTGGTGCTGCTCCCTTTCTGGGTAAGTGAACTGGTCCGGGTTTACGGCTGGATGATTCTGCTGAGGGAAAGCGGTGTGATCAATCACCTGCTGCTCAAAATGGGTATTCTGCACACCCCGGTTGAGATGCTCTACAACGATGCCACGATGATCATGGGGCTGGTCTACACCACCATGCTGTTCATGGTGGTTCCCCTGATTTCGGTTCTGGACAGCCTGGACAGCGAAATGATCGAAGCGGCGTTCGACCTGGGGGCAAACTCGATCTCGACCCTGTTCAAGATCATTATTCCCTATGCGACGCCGGGCATTGTCTCGGGCTCCATTGTGGTCTTCATGCTGACCCTGGGAAACTACCTGACCCCGAACATCCTGGGTGGCAAAAACTCGCTCTGGTTCACCGAACAGATTTACAACCAGTTTATTGCCAGCTTCAACTGGAACCAGGGCTCCGCTTTTGGATTCCTGCTCCTGGCGCTCTCCTCGGCCATCATCTGGGCCGGTTTGAAACTGACGAAGCAGGATCTGAAACAGGTGGTGCAATGATACGCTCGCTACCCCAGTCAAAATTGTATTCCCGGGGATTCAGACTCTATATCCTGCTCTATTTTGTATTTCTGTTCGCACCCCTGCTGGTCACCTGCCTGCTGGCCTTCAATGACTCCCAGTTCCCCTCCCTGCCCTGGAAGGGGTTTACTTGGGAGTGGTTTACCGGAAACCGGCCCGATCGCATCGGGATCTTCAATGATCAATCAAATCTGGACAGTATATGGGTCAGCGCCCAGACAGCATTTTTCGTCTCCATCCTGTCCCTGATCGTCGGAACCTGCGCTGCGTTCCTGTTTGAACAGGAACACTTTCGCTTTAAATCGCTGTTATACTTTTTAATGCTGGCTCCCCTGGTGATCCCCGGGGTGATTCTGGGGATCTCGATCCTGATGTTTGCCAACAGCCTGGGTCTTTATTTCGAAACCAGTTTCAACCTGGATGTCCCCCTGTTCAGACCCGGTTTCTGGCTGGTGGTGCTCGGCCAGTTTTCCTTTATCTGTACCTTTGTCTCCCTGGTCGTCTCAGCGAAACTGAAGAAATTTGACCGTTCCCTGGAGGAAGCAGCGCTGAATCTGGGTGCCAACCGGTTTGAGGTCATCTGGTATATCACCCTCAAATTTTTGCGACCCGCGCTGATCGGTTCGGCAGCCGTTGCCTTTCTCATGTCCTTTGAAAACTTCAACACCACCCTGTTTCTCATCGGATCCGAAACGACCCTGCCCATCAATCTCTATCTTCAACTGAGGGACGGCAGTACCCCCGTGATCAATGCCATCTCCTTTCTCCTGATCGTCGGCACCTCCATGCTGGCCCTGGTCAATCTCTATTTCAGCAGCAGGCAGACGGAGTCCTGAAACGGCTTCACACCAGACGCTCTGCAGAGCTTATTTTCCTCCCTGAACTCCGTGTCTCTGTGGTGAGTGTTTTTCATACAAACCACCATGCTCCAGGGTTGTTGCGTAACCAGGAAAATGGGGGTTGCTCAGGCAGGTACTGGATGAGCGGGTTATCTGAAGGCGATACCCAGGGAGAACCGGGTGATTCTGCGGTTATAGTCGATGAGGCTGTCACCGTAGCCGGCAAAAACCTGTGCAAAAATATCGATCCCGGTGTCCTCCCCACCCGTCAGGATATGGACAGGTAGTCGTCCATCAACCTCGATCGTCTCTGTACCTTCCCGCCAGCCGGTACGCAGCATGATCGACAGGACCGCTGGATAGGGTCCCAGTTCCGCGTAAAACTCGCCGCTGCCCATAAACTGCTGAATATCAGCATTATCGATGATAAAGGAATTCTCGTCCGGGTTATCACTGTCCGTTACCGTCCAGAGTTTCAATCCCAGTGTGAGAAAGGGATGAAAGGCCTTCCGGGTAAACAGATAGATGCGGTTCCAGGTCCTGGATTGATTGACCGGTCTGGCATCCGCTGTATAACGCAGTTTTTCGCCATTGGATTCATGCTCCAGTCCCAGACGCAGCTCATCCACCGGCCAGAAGTCATTCCACTCCAGAAACAGCTCCGGATTGTAATTGTGCTCCCGAAAGGGACGGGAGTTCCCCTGGTCATAGACCTGCCAGAAAGCCTTGTGGGTATAGCCAAAAAACAGGTTGTAAACAATGACATGCTTGAAACTGAAGTGCAGCAGCAACTCCTGGTCCTGGTAACCCTGGGCGCGCCCCTCACCACCCAGAAACCAGGTATGGGTCACATAGATCGGTTTATAGGATTCCAGGGATTGCAGAAAGGGCGCAGCGGGCGGCTCCGGCACCGGCACCACCGGCGGGAGAATGATGATCTCTTTTCCCCGGGGAACACCCGCTGTCCCAGGCTCCTCTGCCAGCGAAGCAGTGCTGTAAAGGAGCAGCAGAATTAAAAATATCCCTGGATAACATCTTTTTGACATGACACCCATTCAGAATACCGTTTGACCCGCATCACCCCGGTTTTGGCAGGGCGGGCAGAGAGGCGTAAAAAAGGGATCCGATTCCATGCCATGTCTTGGCAGGTCTCCCCGTCTCCTGGTTTTGGAGCATAAGATCTGCCTGTCCGGAAGTCAAATGAATCTTCTCAAAATATTCCGTAACTATTCACCTGTATACGCGCCAAAGGTATTGTGTTTCAAGATACGCATGAATCCTCCTGGAGCTCCTGGAAGCCCTCC
>JAHJRI010000400.1 GCA_018830885.1 bacterium
TCAGGTTGCCGTATTTGTCGATCTGGGCCACGCCCAGAAAGCAGACATCCACATACCCGCGATAGGTCATCGTAAAAGCCGAAAACAGATCGGTGGCATAGGAGAAACCCCGGCAGCACATGGCGTCCGCAATGTGGTTGGGTTGCACCAGGGGCTCAAAATCGATAATCCCCGACTCCATCATCAGGGTCGCATGGGGGGCATGCAGTGCCTTCGCCAGTGCCCCGGCTGTTGTGGGAAGCCCCACCCCCAGGATCACATTTTCACCATCGTGTATTTCTCTGGCTGCCACGATGATTAACAGTTCGTTCAGCGAATAGTTCTTATTCATGGAACACCCTCCTGTCTGCCATGATTTTTTCCAACTCATCAAAGGTGACACCCATATAGATTTCCCTGCCCTCCGCATCCCAGGGAGAGGTAAATGCAGACCCGTAACTGACGGGTGCCGAGTAATAGGCTTTTGCCTTAAGTCGGTCCAGGGCTCGGGTTCCCATCTTTTCAACATAATGATCCATATAGGCATTCCGATCCCTGCAACCATATACCCATTCGTCCAGCCAGGCCTGCATGCCTTCTTCGGTGGCGGCTGAAACCTGAAACATCCCGTAAGCCAGCCGATCCAGGTTATAATACCCCACCACTTCGGTCGGATGAGCACCCCAGGGGACCTCAACCACAGCGTCCACCCGATAGGCCGGAATGATGGTATGATGGGGGCTGGACTGAATCACATCATGCTCAACGATCTCCTCACAGGAGACGATGATTCTTTTGCTGGCCAATGCCGCCGCCGCGACACTGCCCAGGGCCCCCCAGTACTGGGCATTTCCATATTTGTCCGCCCGCTGGACGTGGACAATACAGACATCCGGGTTGGCGGCGGGGACGGTCAGGAGTGTCTTTCCGGTATAGGGGCACTGGATGATACGAAATTTATCATCCCCCATAAAACTCCTTTTTTTAAAGAGATCGGTCACCATCAACCCTTCGAACACCTGCATAAATGAAAACCCGTGCATGCCAGCCACCAGGCGGGCATTATAGTTGTAGTTGGAGTAGTCCTCCAGGGCCAGGGTCCCGGCTTTCAGAGCCCGTTCAACCGCTGAGCCCCCGCTTTTACCCCCGGATCGCAAGACGTAGGTCGTGACCAGGCGATCGACCAGGCCTGCCGCAACCATGACCTCCACGTCAAAGACCCCGGATTGGGAATATAGTGTCAGCCCCTTTTTCTCCTGTCGCACCACTTCGTAAACCAGTTCGGCGCAGGCACACAGGGTGTAGTTGCCGATAATCAGGTGATCACCGCTGCTAACAAACCGGCTGACAGCTTCCCTGGCACTCATGCGTTTTTCTTTTGCTATGCCCATTGATATTCTCCTTGATTGCTTTGCTGGATCACTTAGAAAGCCCTGGTTGGATAGTATCACGCAAATTACATACCCTCGCGGGGATCGGGTCGGACAATTCCGTTTTCTGCTGTAATAATGGGATATTTGTTAAAAATTTGACATGGGTCGGGCGCCGAGGAAACAGATTCTGTTGTCGGTTTGTTTTACAAAATGTAAAGCGTGCGGAGAATCCACAGGAATCTGGTGGCCCGCCGTAGAAACCTTCCTGGAAGGGATCGGCAGAGGTCATAAAAATAATATGGCCAATTCACCGTCAACCCTGTCAAAAATGCTGACAGCACGCCCTTTCAGACCCGCCGGGAACCCCGTTTTCGTATAACATAAGTAATTGTAATAATATTATATTTTTAAATATAAAAATACCCGGTACCAACAGGGGTTGTGGTCTGATTCTTGATGCAAAACAGTCATGCTGGAGGCTCATCAATCTTTCACTTTATAAGGAGGCCATGATGAATCGCGAACTGGGTAAAGTGGACACTCAACCCGATGGCGCGTTTACGGGTACCGTGTGGGATCAGATAGACAGCATTATTGACAAATTCCATGGCAAGCCCGGCGCACTGATTCCTGCCCTGGAGGAGATCCAGGAAATTGCCGGCTATCTGCCGGAGTCCATTCAAAGATACGTTGCAAAAGGTCTGCAGATACCACTCAGTCTGGTTTACGGGGTGGTAACATTCTACTCCTATTTTACCATGACACCCCGGGGGAAACATCAATTACGCGTCTGCCTGGGTACCGCCTGCCATGTCAGAGGCGGGCATCGAATCGTCGAAGAAATCGAGGACAAACTGGGAATCTGCCGGGGGGAGTGTACCCCGGATATGAATTTCAGTCTGGATATTGTTCGCTGTCTGGGAGCCTGCGGTGTCGCACCGGTAATGATGGTCAACGAAAAAATACACAAACAGGTAAAGGCGGCGACACTGACTCAAACGCTGTCCCAATACCGATAATCTATACCTTGAATGGAGTGTGAAGCTATGGCTAAACCTAAAAGAATAGACGGTCTGAGCGACCTGGAAGTCATTAAGGAGGCGGTGGATGCGCAACGGAAATCCTTTGCGTTTCAAGCCATGGTCTGCAGCGGAACACCCTGTCAGGCTTCCGACAGTCTTTCCCTGAAAGAGGCACTGATCAACGAACTAGCGAACCGGAAACTGGCAAACAAAGTGCAGGTGATTGAATGTGGCTGCATGGGATTTTGTGCAGTGGGACCGGTCATGATCGTTTATCCTGAGGGTTACTTCTACCAGCAACTGACCCTGGCCGACATGGCGGAACTGGTAACCGGTCATTTCATGAAGGGAAAACCGGTGGAAAGGCTGATGGTCCACAATCCGGATACCGGTGCGGTTATTCCGCTGATGAAGGATGTCCCGTATATCGCCTTGCAGACGCTGGTAGCCCTTCGCAATGGCGGCATCATCAATCCGGAATCCATCGAGGATGCCATCTGGCGGGACGGTTACCAGGGTGCGGCCAGGGCCTTCACTGCCTTGAATCCCCGGGAAATTATCGGAGAAGTGAAGAGCTCCGGGCTGCGCGGTCGAGGGGGGGCCGGTTTCCCGACAGGACTGAAATGGGAGTTCTGCAGCAACGCCAGGGGGGGAGACAAATATGTCTTATGCAACGCGGATGAAGGTGACCCGGGCGCCTTTATGGATCGCAGTGTGCTCGAATCCGATCCCCATTCGGTCCTGGAAGGGATGATGATCGCCGCCAGGGCGATCGGTGCCCATCAGGGCTATGTCTACTGTCGTGCCGAGTATCCACTGGCGCTGAAAAGAATGGGGATTGCCATCGATCAGTGCAGGGAATACGGCCTGCTGGGAAAGAACCTCTTCGGATCCGGGTTTGATTTCGACCTGGAGGTGTATAAAGGGGCCGGGGCGTTCGTCTGCGGAGAAGAAACGGCCCTGATGACCTCCATTGAAGGTCGCCGTGGCACCCCCCGACCCCGGCCGCCGTTTCCAGCCGTCTCCGGCCTGTGGGAAAAACCGACCATCCTCAATAATGTCGAGACGTTTTCAAATATTCCCCAGATCATTCTCAAAGGTGGGGAGAATTATGCGGAAATTGGCACCCCATCGGCCAAGGGAACCAAAATATTTTCCCTGTCCGGAAATATCAGAAACTTCGGTCTGGTGGAGGTCCCCATGGGGACCTCCATTGGCAAAGTCGTTTTCGATATCGGTGGCGGCATTATCAATCACAAAAAATTCAAGGCCGTGCAACTGGGAGGCCCTTCCGGTGGGTGTCTCCCGGCAGAGCACCTGAACCTGCCCATCGAATACGATGCCATCACCAAAGCAGGTGCCATTATGGGATCCGGCGGGATGATCGTCATGGA
>JAHJRI010000401.1 GCA_018830885.1 bacterium
AAAGATCCTGGAGATCATGAACAAACGCTATCGACCGGCGGAGGTGCGACAGGTCTCCGCACTTCTGAAACGACACGGTATCCGGCAGATGGGATTTCTGCTGTTGGGAGGCCCCGGCGAAACACGGGAGACCGCTGAGGAAAGCCTTATTTTTGCCGATTCCCTGGCCTTGAATGCGATCAAGATCACCCTGGGGATTCGCATCTATCCCAATACCACCCTGGCCGCAACCGCTATCGAAGATGGGATCATTGCCCCGGACCAGGATCTCCTTTTCCCGGCCTTTTACCTGGTGCCGGATCTGGCCGACTGGTTGCGGGAAACCATCCGCAACTGGTGTGATGCCAGGCCCCACTGGATCTTTTAAGTGGTGACTCAATGTCGTTAACTTAAGCGAATGGTTCCGCATCAACAGTTCCCATTTTCAAGAAACGCATGAATCCTCCTGGAGCTCCGTTTTCCAGGCAGAGGCTGAGACAGGTCCGTGATTGAATTCATGAGACTCACACCGAAGAAGGTCGAGAATGCGTTCAATGACATACAGGTCTTAGCGTCTATAGCAGATCCTGAATGGAAACATCGAAACAGCCCGGGGTCGATGATTCATCCACACAGGACAGGATGCGGATGTTCCGGGACCTTTTAATTTTTTACACACGTCTATCCAGCCGGGACTATATTAAAATAAACCGGCGACATCAAAGGCTTTTCTCCATATTCAAGGAAATCCGGTGGCTAAAACCCATCCCTCGCTGCCGGCTGAAATCCAGTTGAATTCTATCCGGCTCGGCGAATGAATCAGCCACGATTTTGGCTTGACTTTGAAAAAATTGGATTTTATGCTCCACAAAAATAGATTAGTGAGCGCTCAAACAATATTAACACGGAATCTTTGATGGGCAGAAAAAGCAGATCAGAGGACCGGAAACCCGAGATTTTAAAAAGTCTGTCTATGCCCGCTGATGGCCGCCATCATCAGGCCCCGCTGTTTTCACTGGAACCCGGCTGGACCTGTTGTTTGAGGCTGTCCTTCCGGTACCATTCGGTAAAGAGGGTATCAAAATATTTTTCGTCCTCCAGCATGGCCCGGGTGATTTGAAAAGGTCCCTTGATATTCATAAATCCCAGGGCGGTAGCACCAAACATCTTGTTTTTCAAAGTCTGGGAGACCTGCATGTTGGTCTGCCGGGCGTACTCGGTGACATACTCCCTGGCTTCTGTGGTGATATCCAGCTCGATGCCGTGTTCCTGCCTGAAGGTATTGATATAATCCAGAAACGGGGACCGTTCCAGCATTTCCAGCAGAACATCGGTGGGTTTTTCACAGAGCCGCCGGTTGACAACCAGCTTTTCAAACTGGGAGCCGGGCAGTTCAAACTGAAAATCGGTCAGGATGTCTTCCCAGACACTGACCAGCGCCCTGGCACCGGTCTTCATGTTTTCGGCCCGCTCCGCTACGAAATCGATGGCATTGGCCGTAAACTCGATGTCGACTTCAAACAGATCAAATTCAAGCTTGTACTGGGTCAGAATCGAGTCTTCCGTATCGGTCATGATCCGGATCAGGTTGCTTTTGGACAGCGGATTCACAAAGGTCCGGATGGGAGAGCGACCCACGATTTCGGGCAGCAGCCCGAATTTGATAAAGTCGTTGGCATCGGCCTGTTTGTAATAGTTGTGCATCTGCCGCCGGGACGGGTCCTCCCTTTCCGCACTGAATCCCTTGATGACAAAGGTATCATCCTCGGCAACGTTTCCCCCATGGGCAAGCCTTTTTTCCACGATACTGTTCAGACTGTTGCTTGTCCGCTCAAATGACCCTCCCAGCAGGAAAAGGATGTTTTCCGTGGAAATCATGCTTTCCAGGTTTTTCCCCTTGTTCTCCCTGTTGCGGTTCATCAGTTCCTGTATCTGTACAGATGGCGAATAGGGGTTTTCGATGGGAACCAGTTTTCGTTCGATCAGTTTCAGAACAGCCCTCTGAAACCCCTCCCGGGATATGTCATGACCGATCACCTGCCCCTCCTTGGCCTTTTTATCGATCTCATCAATGAATATCATCCCGCCGTAGCGGGAGACAAACTCGGCCTGCTCCCTGCGGTTGGTTCCCGGCGCCATATCGATCAACTCGCGGATCATTTCGTCAGCGTTTTTACCTACATAGCCAGCCTCCGTGTAGTCGGTGGCATCCACCGTCAAGACCGGGATCTTCAAAAGATCCCCCAGGACTTCGACACAGTAGGTCTTCCCGCTGCCGGTCGGCCCGGCGGTGATCGTATTTTTCTTGCGAAAGCGTTTAACCTTGCGATCTTCAGGATGACCCTGCAGATACATGACCGTCGCAAAATGGAACGCCACCGCAATGGAGAGTCTTTTTTTGTACTCTTCCTGACCAATGACGTATTTATCCAGGTGTTCCTTTATTTCCCGCGGTGTAAACCGCCTGATCCCGGTGCCATCCGGGTCATCACCTGTTTTTTCATAAGCTCTGCCAAGCTCCTGGTTAAAAACCTCATTGGCCTTGTCCTGGGCATCCAGAAAAACCTTGGCGGCCTCTTCCTCTGAAATATTCCTGTCACGGGCGATTTTCTCAATGATATCTTTCGGTAGGGTAACTTTCATGAGGATTCTCCCTGGATAGCGGTTATACTTTAGTCCACCATGCCATCAACCACCGTTTCATGATTTTGCCGGCGACCGCCAGCTCGATCACCGGCCCCAGTCATTTCGGTGACAAACCAGCCCTGGTTGATGCAGGTGGTTTTAAGGACCCATCTTTTTTTCTGCAAGAATTTGACCAGTTTTTGTCTGCAATGTCCGGTTAGTTTTTTGCAGTCCGTTAAAGACCATTTGTCAGCCGTTCCGCCAAGGGGATGACGTTTTCCCATCCGTTTCTCTCCCTGACGGCTCCGAATCCGGGAAACCCCTGGTTATAGATGGCTTTCCTGGAAAACGGGGTCTGAAACCGGTTTGAGGCTCCCCGGGGCCTGCTCCTGAAGGAGCAGGCTAAACCTACTGGGCGATCTGCTGATCCACGGTATAGCGTTTCCGGGGATATTTGAGATAGGGGATAATGTCTTCATTTTTGGACCCACCGGTCCCATCGTATTCGATTGAGACCACGGGGACACCAGTCAGCATCTCGATTCTTTTGGCCATGGCTTCAGTCACCAGGGAGGGACAGCAGAGAGCCGGGCTGGTCTGGACGAAGAGCGCAATATCGGGATGGTTGTTGATAAACGTGAATATTTTCAGGATGGTTTCCAGGGACTCACCGGTATGAAGCATGGACACATTGAATCTGGCCAGGACCTTCTGCGGGTCTGACAGAATTTTGGGATCCGGTTCCCGCAGTATTTTTTTGAAATAGGCCCGGTATTTCTTCTCCAGGATCGGCAGGGTGGTTTTTAAGATCTGAGCGACCGCTGCACTGGTATAAAGCCCCTCCCGGATCCATTTCCGGATGAAGGGTTCGGCCACCATCTTCATATAATCACTGTATGGGGTCGTGATCACTTCACCGCCATTTTCCTCGATGGTTTGGATCAGGTGCTGGTTGAAGACATCGTTGTCCCGGGCGTAAAGGTCCCCGAAAATAGCCACCTTCGGCTTGTCGGAGCGGGTATAGGGGATCGCTTCGAAAATCCCCAGGACTGTTTTCAAGGCATCCTCCTTGGACGTATCGTTCAGAAAGGTCCTGTAAAAAATAGCCATGGCCTTTTTGATCGCTGCATCCGTACTGCCCGGGATATCTTCATAGGGTCTGATTTTGCAGCCCATTTTTTTGAGCATCCCGCCAAACATATAGGCAAAATAGGCATTCAGCGTAATCTTGAGGGACAGATCCAGATAGGTGATCTCCCCGGTGTAGACGGATACCTTCTCCATCCCTTTTCCATAAGAGGAAAGCAGCTTGATGAAATAGTAACTCATGACACCGAGATTGCAGGAGATATTCGAATCGATGGTCCAGAGAACCGTCTTCGCCGGGTCCAGGTGGTTTCTTTCAATAAAATCGATGCAGGCCTGCACCATGACGTTGATGGGCAGGCACTGTCCGATATTGAACCGGGCACTCTGCCTGAGCAGATCCTCCCGCTCTTCCAATAGCCTGGCATCAATCCCCTCGTTTCTGAGTGCCGCCTCCAGCAGTCTGCCTGGCATCTCATCAAAATTGGGAAGCAACAGGGTTTTGCCCCTGAGGCTGTCCATCCCGCTCAGGAAAACCGGATCAAAGTGGAAACGGCGATTCACCGGTGTTTCCGTCTCGGTCTGGTGGTGGTTGCGGAAGGCCCGGATACCGGCTTCAATCCGGGTTTCATAACCGACGCTGGAATCGTGTTCATCCAGTTGCAGGATCAGATAGGGTTTTCCCCTGGCCTCCAGCAGGTTTTTAAACACCTCCACCACATAGGCGTCGGGGGTGCATTTAAACGAGGTAATCAGCACGGGGTACAATCCCCGGCGACGGGCAATGATCTCCGAGGCCTCCAGGATTTCGGCGGCAAAATGCCAGTGGACGCCCTTGAGCAGGGAAGCGATCCCTTCGCTCTCCCCGGGGTCCCAGGTCAGCATATCCTGAAAGAGGGCTTTGACACCCAGTTTGTCAAATATTTCAGGAATATTTCCGTTCATGGCTTTGGACAAAACCGTATAGGGCCGGCCCAGCAACACCACGCTGATATCATCCCCCGCCTGGCTGAGCATGGTTTGACACCTTTTTTTCAGCCTGAGGAGGGATTGATCAAAATAGGCCCTGGCCCTGTCATAGGCCGTGGACACTTTCAGAAAATGGATATGGGGCGCAATGGTTTTCAGGGCCTTATACAGTTCAATCTTTGCATGCAGCGTCCCCTTGATGGTCTGGATATCCGGATTGAGGATTCTGGTTTCCAGGTTTTCGCCGTTCATCTGGGAAACAACCGCCGGCGCAAACTGGGTATAGTAGCAATACTGTCTGCGGCTCGCGGTCCGTTTCGATTTTGTCTCCATGTAATTGGGGAGAAAAATATAGTCCGCTTTGTCACTCAGCCAGGATACGTGTCCGTGCAGAGCGGTCATGGGTGCGCAGAATTCGGCACCGGTCAGTTTTTTACCGTCCTTGACACCGGTATAATGCTGCTCACTGGTAACCACCCTGAAAGAGAGCAGTTCAAAGAACTTTTTCCAGAGATGCCGTTCATGGAACAGGTGCAGGGCTGCCGGAATGCCGATCCGGACTGTCTGCCCGGTTTCCGCCTGCTTCCGATAAGCGAAGGCCTTCTGCCGCTCCCGGATCAGATTGAATCCGGAGCGGGTCTCAGCCACATAGTTCCGGGTTTCATAGTCCCGGCCGCACAGAAAGCCGAAAGCCAGCGTCTGGCCGTTGACCACGGCCGTCTTGATCTTGCAGTGATTGGTGCAGATGTCGCAAACCTCTGTCCTGACGGGAATTTTTTGACGGTAGAGTGCGATGCCCCTGAAGCGGCTCTCCTGCCGGTGCTCGTCCGACAGGTGGTAGGCCACCCCCAGGGCGCCGGTCAAATGACAATACCGGGAGACCCGGATGGGTTTCTGCAGCCGCTGTTCAAAGGCTGCCACCAGGGCCTTGTTTTTGGCAGTGGCGCCTTGAAAAAAGATCCGGTTGCCGATCAGGTTTTCGTCGGCCACCTTTGAGAGATAATTTTCCCGCACCGCATGCAGCGCAGAGGCCAGCGCCTCGTTCACGGAGTAACCTTCACTCAGGTAGTAGTTCAGGTCCCGTTCCATGAAAACGGTGCACTTGTCACTGGTAACAGGCGCCCGGATGCCTTCCGCACGGTCTGAATACTGGTCCAGCGGGCACCCCAGTTTCCTGGCCTGCTCCTCAATGAAACTCCCGGTTCCGGCCGCACAGACGTTGTTCATGATCGAAAAGGTCACCATCCCGTTTTTCAGGGTGGTAAATTTGGCGTCCTGGCCACCGATTTCAATAATGGTGTCCACATCGGCATCCAGTTCAACCGCCGATCGGGCATGGGCCGTGATTTCGTCCAGGACCAGGTCCGCCCCGACGATTTCACCGATAAACTTCCGTCCCGAACCGGTTGTCCCAACCCCGCAAAAATGAAAGGTCACGTCGTGGTTCTGCTCCATCTCGCTGATGGCATGGAAAATCGACTGAACCGCCTCGACCGGACGACCGGACGTGCGGGTATACCAGCCGGCCAGTATCCGCTTCCCCTCATCCAGCAGCAGCACCGCTTTCGTACTCGTCGAGCCGATGTCCAGCCCCAGATAGGTTTGATAGTGCTTCTGACCGGCCAGGTCCAGGTAAAGATCAACCTCAACCGGGGTGAGCGACGGAAACAGGGAGGATTGAAACAGGTTCCGCTGAAAAACGGAAAAATCGGGATATTCTGACAGTTTCAACTCCAGGGGCGCGTAGCCATAGGATTTCGGTTGCCGGTCAGCCCGGATGAGGTCCCGGGTATCCGGCATCCTGAAGGGGTGGGCGGTCACGGCCGCCTTTTTCTCAGCGATCAGGTTTAACCCGGCCCCGATGGCCGCATACACATGTGAATGGGTATCGACGATGACATCAACATCCAGCAGCGACGATATATGCCGGGCAACCGCCCGGTTCCTGGAGACCCCGCCGCAAAACAGGAAGGGGGTCGCCGGGGGACCCGATGTAAACAGCGTATCCACAATATTTTTGGCCAGGCCATAAGACAAGCCGTCACAGATACTTTCAAGGGAATACCCCTCCTGCTGCGCATGAATCAGGTCTGTTTTGGCAAACACGGCACATCGGGAAGCGATTCTGGGGATGGGACCGGTATTGCGATAGGCAACCGCACTGAATTCTTCGATGCCCTGCAAATTGAGCCGGACGGCCTGCTGATCCAGAAAACTGCCCGTCCCGGCCGCACAGGAGCTGTTGGAACGGGTGTTGAGATATTCCCCCTCCTCGTTAAACAGGATGACACTGAATTTCTCACCCCCCACAATCAGGATCGACCCCAACCGTTCATTGAAATGCCGGGCAGCTGTGATATAGCAGATACGGGTATCAAATGAACCGGCATGGGCGATGATATCCGGGGTTGCGGAGGAGACCGCGATGTGGCTGATACCATCCAGGTCAAACTGCTTCAGCAGGTCCCGCAGACGGCCTTTCATGTCTCCGTTGTGAAACTGGTAAGCGGTTCTGATCACATTTTTGTCCATATCCAGTTCAGCGAGGGAAATGGATATGGATCCGATGTCAATACCGAGGATATGACGTCGTTTTGTGTTCATTGCTGTTTCTCCGGGAAAAGAAAATGGAAGCAATGGCGCTGGAAATCCGACCGCACGAAACAGAATATCGGATGGGGAATGGGTTCGTTAATGTAAAAATAATGTAAAAATGTGTAAAACTTTTGTAAATATTATCTCTATGGTATATTCATTGTTTGTTAAGCACAAGCATTTTCACCTTTTTTTTTCCCTTGTGAAATCCGTCGTTTCGGAAACTGACCGGGGCTCTGGCAGGTGTCGGGCAGCCGTGTCGGGACGATGGATCTGGCAAAACCCGGAAAAATCCGGTCAATCGATATCGGCCACCGGCAGCGAAAAGCTGGAACGGGCCCATCATCCATTCCAAATCAGACCGCATCATGCAGACCCGATTCACCAAACGGAACGTTGCCCTGCTCTCCTTTTGTCAGGCACTGGGAATTACGGGGAATATCATCGTTTTTTCAGTCTCGGCCCTGGCCGGGGCAGAACTGGCGCCGAGCAGGGCTCTGGCGACCATTCCGCTTTTTATCCAGTACCTATCGGCGATGCTGACCACGATTCCGGCATCGTTTTTGATGAAACGGCTGGGTCGCAAAACCGGGTTTATGATCGGTTCCGCCATGGCCAGCCTGGGTGGGGGGCTCGCTTTTATTGCGCTCAATCTGCACAGTTTTGTGCTTTTCTGTGCCGGTTCCGCCCTGTTGGGGATTCTGGTCGGGGTGATGCCCTACTACCGGTTTGCCGCGGTGGATGCAGCCGATGAGCGGTTCAAGAACAATGCGATTTCACTGGTGCTGGCAGGGGGAGTGCTGGCGGCGATCGCCGGTCCGACCATTGCGAATATGTCTGTGAGGTTTTTCAGCACGGTGTATGCAGGGAACTTTTTTGTGCTCCTGATACTTCCTTTGCTCACCCTTTTTCTGCTGCTCTTTGTCAAAATGCCACCGCTGTCCGAAAAACCGAACGAGGGGGCCAGATCGATCATCCACATCAGCAGACAACCGAAATTCCTGCTGGCCCTGCTGGGAGGCATGATCGGCTACGGCGCGATGTCTTTGCTGATGATTTCAACCCCCCTTTCCATGAAGCATAGTCTGCTGCCTTTTGAGAACATCACCCTGGTGATTCAATGGCACGTTCTGGGCATGTTCGCGCCCTCCTTTATCACCGGGAGTCTGATTAAACGGTTTGGTGTGTATCGGATTCTGATCGCGGGGGCTGTTCTGAATCTGGCGTGTATCATCATCAACATCGCCGGCAGCAGCCTGTATCACTACTGGGTCGCACTCTTTCTGCTCGGGGTGGGCTGGAATTTCCTGTTCATCGGCGCCAGCAGTCTCCTGACCGAATGTTACACCGAATCGGAAAAAGCCAAGGTGCAGGCCATGAACGAGTTCCTGATTCTGGTGACTGTTTCCACCAGCTCCCTGTTTTCGGGGATTCTGTTTGAATGGCTCGGCTGGAAATTGATCAACTACCTGGTGCTGCCGCAGATCACCCTGATTCTGCTGATCAGTCTCTGGATCGTTTTTTCAACCAGGCGCACCGTCAGCACCGGCTGACCCCGGGTATCCGTTTCAGATCCGGAAATTGCATGACTCGCCCGCCAGTGACCGGTCATGAGCCGCTGACCACTGCCAGAACCCCGAATCTGCCCGGCAGTGGTTATGCGTTGCTGTGACCGAGGACCTTGATCGTCCGATTCCTGGCGAAGTCCATCATCCGCTGGGTGGCCCGCAAGGCTTTCACACGCAAGGCCTCATCTACAAAAATCTCATTCTCCCCGGTTTCCAGCACCCGTTTTAGATTGTGGAGTCCGTTCATGGCCATCCAGGGGCAATGGGCACAGCTGGTACAGGTGGCATCAACCCCTGCCGTTGGCGACTCAATAAAGGTTTTGTCAGGCGCGGCCTGTTTCATCTTGTAGAAAATCCCCCGGTCCGTCGCCACAATGAACTTCCTGTGGGGCAGCTCCCGGGCAGCCTTGATCAACTGGCTGGTCGAGCCGACGACATCAGCCAGGGCAATCACTTTTTCCGGGGACTCGGGATGGGCCAGGACAGCGGCATCGGGATGCTTTTTCAAAAGGGACTGCAACAGCTGTCCCCTGAACTCATCATGTACAACACAGTCCCCCTGCCAGGAGACCATGTCGGCACCGGTCTGCATCTGAATATAGCGGCCCAGGTGACGGTCCGGCGCCCAGAGAACCTTTTCTCCCTTTTCTTTCAAGTGTTTCACCACCTCCAGGGCAATGGCCGATGTCACGACCCAGTCAGACAGGGCTTTGACCTCGGTACTGGTATTGGCATAAACCACCACCGTGCGGTCCGGGTGACTGTCGCAGAACTCCTTGAACGCCGGAGCGGGACAACCGATATCCAGGGAGCAGGTCGCTGCCAGATCGGGCATCAGGACCCGTTTTTCCGGATTGAGAATCTTGGCCGTCTCCCCCATGAAGCGCACCCCGGCCACCACCAGGGTCGTTGACGGATGCTCGTTGCCAAAACGGGCCATGTCCAGTGAATCCGAAACAAACCCGCCGGTCTCTTCAGCGATCATCTGCAGATCCGAGTCGGTATAATAGTGCGCCACCAGAACCGCATCCTGCTCCTTGAACAGCTGTTTGATCCGCTCTATTGTCAGCTGGCGCTCTTCGGCTGAATAGCGGGGGGAAAGAGCCGCTACATCAGCGGTAACGGGGATATTGGTTAACGGGATACTGTTCATGTCAAACCTCTTTGTTTCCGATTCCATGGATGACGAAAAAACCGGGATTGCCAGACGGCAATCCAGCACATGTAAAAACCAATCTGTTTCTCAGTGAACCCATCGGGGATCTGCCTGAAACCGGTTCACCCCGCTTGATCACTGTCACAGGATCTGAATCGTCGCATATCGTCTCAGCCTGAATCTGTATAGATCGGCTGGCCGGTGTGCCTTGCCTGTCGTTTTCTTTCCGGTTTTGACCAGTTGATTTAAAGACAGGATCTTCTTTCTGAAATTTCTTTTGTCCAGTTTTCTGTTGAGAACAATTTCATAAGCCCGCTGCAGATCACTCAGGGTGAACTCGCGGTCAAGCAGGCTGAAGATGATGTTGGAGTAGGTCGTCTTGCTGCGCAGCCTGTCGACCGCCAGCTGGACGACCTCATCGTGGTCATAGGCCAGTTCGGGCAATCGATCCACGGGGAACCAGGCCACCGCGGCATAGTCGTCAGAACAGTCCAGAATCCTTTCCGCATCGGGAATCAAAGCATAATATGTGACGGAAACGACCCGTCCCTGGGGATCCCGGTCGACCTTGCCAAAGGTGTACAGCTGTTCCAGAAACACGTCGCCGGACGCCACCACCTGCCGCAAATACCTTCTGGCGCACGTGTCCACCGTCTCCGAAGGTCTTACCAGGCCACCCGGAACCGCCCATAAACCCCTAAAAGAGGCTTTCTTGACCTTCACCAGCAGCACGTTCAAGGTCCCGTCCCGGATGGCAAAAATGACGATGTCATTCGCCAGAATGGCATATCTCAATCTCTGATCTTCCTTTTTCATCGGCAGCTCTTAGTGTTCTATTTACACTAAGTTAGAGGATATCCGACTTCCTGTCAATGAGAATGTCATCGATTGTCCGACCTACCCCACTATCCGGTCAAAATTCCCGTGGCTGAAGGGGGTGATCGTCGACCGGCGGAATACCATCGTCGCACTCTGGGGTGCCTTTGGCGGACCGGTCGCAGTTGGAATTTGCGGGGTGATGACGGCTGCCTACCGTGCCTCCCTGGGTGGCGCGGGGGTACTGGCAGGCGGGGTGGGTGTCAGCCTGGCCGTTGTTGCTGGTAATGGCCTGAACCAGGTGTCCCTGCCCGGAGGACACGGATGTCTGCATGCAAGCCCCGGGTGAACGGCAACCCGGACCGGGTCCGCCTGGTTCAACCCGAGATGGTGGTTTTCAGCTGCAGGTGATATTTATCAATTTTTGAATGCAGGGTGGGACGGGACAGGCCCAGCAATTTTGACGCCCTGGACCGATTGCCATCCGTCATCACCAGGGCTTCACTGGTCAGAATCCGCGACAGGCTGTCGACGCATGAATTGAACAGATCCGGATCCGAGTCAGCGTCCTTCTGCAGTCTGCGCTGCACCCAGCGACGCAGAAGGTCGTCCCCGTCCGCTTCAGTTGTCGTTTCAGACACAGCACCACTCTCACAAATGGCCTGATTGATCATGTCAACATCGATAGCAGACCCCTGATTAAAGATCAGGGTTTTCTGGAGGATGTTGCTCAGTTCACGGATGTTACCGGGCCATGAGTAGTTGCAGAGCTGGTTTTTGGCCTCTTCGCTGATGCCTGGATTGGGAATCTTCAATTCATGGGCATGACGGCTCAGCACATATTCAGCCAACAGGGGAATATCCTCCTTTCTCTCCCGCAGCGGAGGCAGCAGGATCGTGACCACTTTTAAACGATAGTAGAGGTCTTCACGGAAGGAACCATTGTCAATGGCCTTTTCCAGGTTGCGATTGGTTGCGGCAATAATACGGACATTGACCGGAATGGACTCCCGTCCCCCCAGCCGCTCGATGTTTTTCTCCTGGAGCAGCCTGAGCAACTTGGCCTGGATATGAGTGGGGGTATCGCCGATTTCATCCAGAAAGATCGTCCCGTTCTTGGCCTGTTCAATTTTTCCGATACGTCTGTGGGCAGCTCCTGTAAAGGCCCCTTTTTCATACCCGAACAACTCACTTTCCAGCAGGGTATCGGGTATGGCCACACAATTGATCACAATAAAGGGATTACCGGCCTGGGCACTGTGCTGGTAAAGCGCCCGGGCCACCAGCTCCTTGCCGGTGCCCGATTCACCCCGGATCAGAACCGTGGCATTGGTCGGTGCTGCATGACCGATCGCCTTATAGACATTCTGCATGGCATTGCTCCGGCCGATCATGGCATCTCTGGAGAGATTATCCGGGGTGGCATTCAATTCCACCGGAGAGGACATGAAACGCCCGGTATCCAGGGCCCGGGCGATCAGGTTCAACATTTCCGGAATCTCAAAAGGTTTCAGGACATAGTCATAAGCCCCCAGTTTCGTGGCCTCAATGGCGGTATCCGTCGTTCCGAAAGCGGTCATGATGATCACCTGAAGCTTGGGGGCAATGTCATGGATGGCCTTGAATGTTTCCAGACCGTTCATTCCCGGCAGCCGCACATCCAGCACCACCAGGTCCGGCAACTGTTTTTTAACGACATAGAGTCCGGACTCCCCGGATGCTGCGGTGACAACCTGATATCCTTCCGAGAGCAGGAGTTTTTCAAAACTCTTGCGCAGCTGGTCGTCATCATCGATGATTAGGATTGTGCTCAAAATCAGACTCCGTTCATTGGAAATGTTATTATGAAAGTGGTTCCCTGCCCCCTGAGTGAAGAAACGTCCAGTTTTCCCCCGTGATCCGACACAATGCGGGACGCAATACTGAGACCCAGACCGGTACCTTCATCCTTGGTGGAAAAAAATGGTTGAAAAATATGGTTGATAATCGATTCCGGGATACCCGGCCCGGTATCATTGATACTGATGATAACTTTCCTGCTTCCCGATTCGTTGATTTCAGTTTCCTCGATCTCGATTTCACCTCCTGTTTTCATTGCTTCACAGGCGTTCACGATCAGATTGACAAAGACCTCCTTGAGTTGTTCCGGATCGCATTGAATCGCCGCCAGCTCCTTTGTGCGATCCACCGTCACCGTGACATTGTATGATTTCAAGCGGTGTTCCAGCAGTTGCAGGGATTGGTCGACCACCGCTGACGGACTGATTGACTGCATGGTCATTTTCGGGGGGCGGGAAAACTCCAGAAAGTTCTGGACGATGATATCCAGATGGCGAATCTCCTCCGCGATCACATCAAAATCCTCTTTCTGGGATTCGGAGAGATTCAGGCTCCGTCCCAGGGAAAAGAGACGCATCTTCACGGATGTCAACGGGTTGCGGATGCTGTGAGCCATTCCGGCGGCCAGTTTACCCACCAGGGCCAGTTTTTCGCTCTGCATGAGGATGGCCCGACTCTGCTTCAACTCTTCCTGGGCATGCCCTGCCGTTTCCATGAGATCATGGACATTGTCGCTCAGCTGTCGAACCTCATCCCGGCTTCTAACCGGGTCCTTTCTGTGGGCGCCCTCCATCAAAAGGGCCTGCAGCGGGTCCAGAATGCGGGTTGTCAAAAGGAGAATCAGAAACAGCACCAGAACCAAAACAACTCCCGCGGTGATACCGACACTGGCAATGAGCCTGCTTGCCTGAGAACGACTGATTTGCCAGTTTTTTTTGACATTGTTGATCTGGATAGCCTTATAGGCTTCAGAGGCCTTCAGGATCCTGAAGAACCTGTTGCGGACCTGCTCATGAAGCTGGGTTCCCTTTTCGAGTTCTCCATTTTTATAGTAAGCAATGACCTGGTTGATCAAAGTGATATACTGGCTGTACTGGGTTGCAATGTCCGCAACCGCTCTTTCCTGGCTTTCCGTATCGGCCAGGAGTGTGATCTCATCGAGCCGTTCCTTGAAAATCTGCCTGCAGATACCCAGTTGCTGGAGCCAGCCTGGATCCCTGTCCAGGTAAAAATAGGTGACATACCCCTTTTGATGAACCAGCGCCGTGTCCATTTTTTCCGTAATCTGATATCTGACCAGGTCCCTGTCGATAATATGCAGCGTGATATCTTCCATCTGCTTTGAATACCAGATGATGGTCAACCCACCAATGATAACGATAAGGATCAAGCTGGTCAGAATCAGATAAATCTGACTCCTTAAAGAGATTCGCATTAACATGATATATCCACCTGGAGCGGCCTTCACTCTGATCTCAGGATCGACATCAGATCTATCCGGTTGATTGAAAACGACGTAACGGCTTCCGATTTGGCAGCGTACTCATCTGCATTAGCTTGGTTTTATCAGCTTCTGGCAAAACTTCAACTGAAAACTCAAGCCTGGATTGATAAGCGAGCACATTGATAAAAGGTTTTCGGATGAATCGTCACCCCAGGCCAGCTGGCCGGATAACCCGGCCGAGCTCCGGACTGCCGTGAACCCCCATTCTGTCCGCAGGCAGCATGAAGAACGGGCACAGCATTGCCGATCTGGTCAGGTATGAACAGCAATAGTCATACCCGGACCGACACTTCCATTTAATTCCGACAGGAATTAAATGGAAAAAGGGTTTTCATAACATCCTCCCGGTAAACCAGGGTTCCCTGATATCTGCCGTGAAACCCCCCGGACATGGAGCGTGCGGCCCTGGTTGCCGGATTTCCAGCATCAGCAGGACCACCGGTCAGAGATTGCATTTTTTCAGGTAAAACACGGCAATCACCTGGGAGCGGTCAGGTTATTTTTTCCAGACTGTAAAGAATACTGACACTCAGAAAGGGACGGACTGCCCAACCGGGTCAGTTTGTTACCTGCAGTGCGGGTTTCCGCAGCGTCCCGCCCCTGCCCCCGTGACTGCCGGTTGTGGTATGCTTGTTGCTGAGATAGTTCAAGTCAATTCACTGAAAAATGCGTCAAATAACTCACCGTGAGGGGTTTTTCTTTTAAACGAAACGCTGGAGAACCGTTATGGACACACAACCCCTGGCAGGCATCAGGGTCCTGGACCTGACCCATCATATTGCTGGATCTTTCTGCACGAAGCAGTTCGCTGACTATGGCGCTGACGTGATAAAAATCGAAAAAATCGGTCAGGGATGCCACACCCGGCACATGGTCCCCTTTGCCAAAGACAACCCGGGTCCCGATACCAGTCTCTATCATTTATACGTCAACGCCAATAAACAGAGTATTACCCTGAACCTGAAACTGGATACCGGGAAAAAAATCTTTCGTAACCTGGTCAGGGATGCTGATATCCTTGTTGAAAGCTTTGAGCCCAGGGTTATGCCCAGCCTGGATCTTGACTATGACAGCCTGGAAAAGATCAATCCCCGCCTGGTCATGGCCTCCATCTCCAATTTCGGACAGACGGGTCCCTATCGGGATTTTGTTGCTTCGGAACTGGTGGAATATGCCATGGGCGGCGCCATGTCATCAACCGGCCTTCCGAACAGGGAACCCATCAACAAGGCAAGGGATGCCTGTCTCTTCGAAACGGGTCTTCAGGCCTGGTATGCCATCCTGGGGGTTTATATGGGCACCCTGCAGGACGGGATCGGCGACTATATTGATCTCTCCATTATGGAAACCCAGCTGGCCGGATGTGAACGACGAACATCCCATCTCCTCACTTACCAGTATACAGGGGATATCAGTCTGCGGGTCAATCCATTCAACAAGATCGGGATCGCCCCCAGAATGCAGATGTGCAGAGATGGCTATGTCAATCTCGTTGTCGGCCCAAGCAAATTCCAGAAGTTTCTGACCCTGATCGGCCAGTCCGAGCTGAACGAAGACCCGGCCTGGAATATCCTTAATATGGCCAAAGAGAAAGAAGCGGCGGCACTCTTTGATCGCTGCTTTGCCCAAAAGACAAAACGGGAGTGGTCAGAAATCTTCCAGAACGCCGGTATGATCTGCACGCCCCTGAGTACACCGGCGGATGTCTGCAACGATGAACACTGGAAGGAGAGAGGCTTCTTCCAGGAAATGGATCATCCGGTGGCCGGCAAAACAACGTTTCCCCGGGGAGCCATCCGCGGGAAACCCGAATGGTGGCAATGTAAAAAACCGGCGCCAGGCCTGGGACAGGACAACGAAACGGTCTACGGCAAACTGGGATATTCCAGACAGGATCTGGCTGTACTCAGGGCCCAGGGCGTGATATAGACGAGATCCAGGATGGCGATGTCAATGACCGCCCTCGGAGACAGGCATGATCGAAGCTGCGAGCCTCGCTTCTTACTTGTCGAAAATGTGTTCAATGGCATACTGGTCGCCGCCTGGATGGCAATAGAAACGTGGTGAATAGTGACGTTTT
The DNA here is from genome assembly GCA_018830885.1 of bacterium. GTDB lineage: Bacteria > SAR324 > SAR324 > XYD2-FULL-50-16 > XYD2-FULL-50-16 > JAHJRI01. Next base: position 16,218 of record JAHJRI010000401.1, read on the forward strand.
TTGTAACTATTCACCTGTATACGCCCCAAAGGGTTTGTGTTTCAAGAAACGCATGAATCCTTCTGGAGCTCCTGGAAGCCATCCATGGCTTCCAAGGTTCTTGAAACACAATACCTTCGGGACTGGGCGGAAATTGAACTGAATAGATACCGTTTTTTTTACATCATCCGAAGGTCATAATTGAAACCAGCTAGTTATTACGCTTTCTGATATAAACAGGGAACCCGCAGGTCAAGGAGTCAACCATGGAAATAAAAACCAAAAAAAAACGCTATCCGTTGCAGGGTGTCCGGGTACTGGGGTTTACCCAATCCTGGACCGGACCTTTTGCCGGTATGTTGCTCGGGGATCTGGGAGCGGAAAATCTCCGACTGGAACAGATCCAGTATGCCGGCGGCATGACCCGGGGATTGACCTCGTTTCCCCTGAGAGATATGTGGATCAACAAAAAAGTGGGTCGTACCATGCAGTATCCCGATCATGAACCCACCGGTCCCAACGGGGAATACCACATGAACCGGTTCAGTTTCGGCAATTGTCACCTGCAGAACACCTATGGATTTACGCTGGATTTCACACGCCCCAGGGGCATGGACCTGCTGAAACAACTGCTCCTGAAGTGCGACATTTTCCTGGATAATAATACCCCCTCGACAGCCCCCAAGCTGGGGTTAAGTCCGGAATTCCTGCATGAGGTCAATCCCCGGCTGATTATCATCAGGGCTCCGGGATTCGGGCTCTGGGGGCCGTACGAGAACTGGAAGGGCTTCGGGGCCAATATTGAGGCAGCCGTCGGACATACCTTTGCCCTGCGCTATTCCGATAAACCGGAGCATCTCATCAGCAATCTCGAAACTTACTCCATGGACAACTGCGGGGCCCATACACTGGCTTCGGCAGCCATGATGGGGTTGTTGCAGCGCAACAAAACAGACTGCGGCATGCTGATCGAAATCGCACAGGCAGAAGGGGTCATGGGTGTCCTGCCAATCTTCTGGATGGACTATTTTATCAACGGCAGAACACAGCCTCCGTACGGCAATCGTCACCCCTCAGCGCTTCAGGGATGCTATCCAACCCGGGGAAACAACCCGGACTATGACTGGGTCGTGTTGACGATCAACAATGACAAGGAATGGCGGGGATTCTGCCAGGCCCTGGGAGATCCCCTTTGGGCCAGAGCGGAGAAATTCAGCGATGGGGTGAGCCGGCTGAAGCATCATGATGAGATTGATCAGCACATCTCAGACTGGACCCGGAAACATGACCACTATGCCATCATGTTCCTGCTGCAGCAGCACGGCGTCCCGGCCGGTCCAGTACTGACCGAAAAAATGGTCTATGAGGATATGCACCTGCTGGAGCACGACTTTTTCATTGAGGAGAATCAGAAATGGTGCGGCACACACCAATATTCCGGCTACACCGGAAAATTCAGGCACACCCCCAGAAAAAACCGGGCGGATATGCCGGCAACAGGGCTGGGAGAGTACAACGAATATGTGTTCAAGAAGTTACTCGGAGTGACCGATGAGGCCTATGCCGAACTTGAAAAGGAAGCATATATCGGCACCGAGATGCTGGTAGACGCTAAATCGAGCATCTAAGGCTCCGGGCATGGTGTCCAGGGACAACACCACAGGGAATGATATCCGGCAAACGGGCATCATTCCCAACCAAGTCCCGACGCCCTCTCTGGATCCGAAAAGGGGGTGAATCGCTGCCAATCCGGAAAAGAATCAGGCAGGTTCCCGGCAGCGTCGCTGACATCACAGGCAGGTTCCCGGCAGCGTCGCTGACATCAAATCAAATTCCCAGCAGAAATTCATCTGCATCCAGCATGGTATTTGTTTTGGACAGAAAACAGATGTAGCTGTTTTCGTCCAGGACAATGGGCGAAATGGTCCCGCCGTTTTTCAGATACTTGTCCACAGCCCGTTGTAAATAGGTTCGATTGGGATTAAACGGAATTTTTCGTTGATGCAGATGCTGATAGCGTTTCGGCTTTTCCATGCCTTACCTCCTTGATTGAAAAAGGATTAAAAGCAGCTATGGGTTTCGAAAAATGCGATGGATGGTTTTTTTCCCAATAATCGTATCAATCAAGGCGCACAACTCCATCACTCTTTCCGCCTGATGGTAAGCCTTCCAAGCGGCGACAGAATCCCAGTTGGCGATGATCAGGTATTCAGAAGGGTCTTCATAGTTGACCAGGGTTTCTCCGGATACAAACCCGCCATATTTAAAAACCAGTGAATAGAGTTCAGTGAGTATCGGTTCTATCTGTCTTTTCTGATCGTCTGTGTAACGACGGATAATGACAATTTTTATACTCATATGGGATTACCGATAGTGGGTTGGACAATTGTCGATCCAGCAAAATGGTCTGCCGGATCGGTGCCGACAGTCAAAAACAAGGTCTGCTGAAGGGCGGTTATCTATTCAACCCGCTTGCCTATCCCGGAGAGGTTTTGCCGGAACCTCTCCATCACGAGTTCGCAACGTTAGAACACCTCTCTTGATTGTTCTATATAATCTATCATGTAGAGAACCTTGAATTTGCTGAACAGGTCACTCTTGAGTGCTTCCAGTTCGCGCCGGTTGACATGATACACCCGAATATAAACATGTCGGCTGCCCGCCGGTGCCTGTCTGTACGAAATCAGAATACTGGCCAGACGCCCCCCGTAGGAGCGAAAAATGTCAGTAATCTCCTTAATGGAGCCTGGTGCATCCGGTATTTCAAAACCGAAATCGATTCCCCTTCGGTTGGATCCGGAGAGTGATACCATCACCTTCAAAATATCACTTTTCGTGATGATCCCGATCAGGTTACCGGCATCGTCCAGTACCGGTGCAGAAGAGATGTTTTCCTTCAACAGCAGATCAGCCACTTCATCCACCGTTTGCAGAGGCGAAGCGGTTATCGGATGCTTGACCATGATATCCCTGATCAGTATTTTATCGATCAGGTACTTCATTTCATGGATCTCCAATGATGTGGCATCTGAAGCGGAAGCCCGTTTGATGTCGCCATTGGATAGTATCCCAACCAGTCTGCCTTTTTTCATCACAGGTAGCGATCGAATCTTGTACTCCTTCATCAGCTTGATGGCCATACGCATTGAGTCATCTTCATCAATGGTAATAACTTCTTTACTCATCCAGTCTTTGACCAACATGTTCACTCTCCTTATTCAAATATGGGTTTGCTGCCAATCCGAAGCACATCGAACCGTATACCTGATCGGCTGTCGCTCCGTTGATAAGATTTGTGACTGTTCAGCACATTTAGTAGCTCAGCGACGGGACCTGGATGTGATTGAACGGATTGGGAGCGGAAAAAGCCTCCAGGAGGGAGGCTTCCGTGACCGCCCTCGGAAGACGTCCATGGATGGACGTCGAGAATGAGTTCAATGACATTCAGGTTTCGGCGCTTTTGCGGAATTTGCTGAATAGTGACAAAGATTTTTCCTTCCCACCAAAAAGCGATTCTCAGGAATATCTCAGCAACTACCATACCCAAAAAAAACGTTTGTAGTGCATTCTAATTTATTATTTTTTACAATAGGATAGGCTATCTTTCGGGGATATCCGGCGACTATGCGGCATCTGACTGTCAGAAATTTTTACACATTGTAAACCGGCCTTGCCGGTTACCCATGCCAGCCCCGTTGTCCGGATCTTTTTCCGGGCTGTTCTCATATAAACCTCCAGGCCCCGGGCGGGGCACAACGAAGCATGGGAAACCGTCTGGAGGGCCGCACTGACCGGGAGGGGCGGGGTTAAGCAGGGATGGTCGATCTTCCCGGACATTGATCCATCAGGGTCTTGGCTATTTTTTTGTTGCCATAGGCCTTGTCAAAGGCATGATAGAATTCAAAGGCCAGTTTTCTGGCCCTGGCATTGTACTGGCCATCATCGGCCCAGGTCTCCCTGGGAACCAGAAACGTAGGGGAGATACCCGGACAACTTTTCGGCACCTTGAAAAAGAAATGCTGGTCCTCAGAGACCGCAACCTCATCCAGGTCTCCGTTCAAAACCGCATTCACGATACTCCGGGTCAGACCGATATCGATGCGTCTGCCGACTCCGAACGGCCCCCCTGTCCAGCCGGTATTGATCAGAAAACAGCGTGTCTGGTGTTCATCCAGTTTTTTACCCAGCAGCTCAGCATACATCTCCGGCAGCAGGGGCATAAAGGGCTCCCCGAAAAAACGGGAAAAAATGGAAACCGGATCCACCACCCCGGTTTCGGTCCCGGCCAGTTTACTGGTATACCCCATGAGAAACCAGAACATGGCCTGATCCCGGCTAAGGCAGGCGACCGGCGGAAGCACGCCGTTGGCATCGGCGGTCAGAAAGAGGATATTGCGGGGGTGCGATCCCCGGGCCGACTGCTTGATATTCTTCAGAAAAGACAAGGGATAGCTGGCCCGGCTGTTGGGTGTCAACCGTTCGTCCGAGAGGTCAAAGGAGCTGTCCGGATAAATCATGGCATTCTCAACGATCGCGCCATGCCGGGTTACCTTGTCCCTGTGAAAAACCGCATCAAATATTTCCGGTTCCTTTCCCGGGTCCAGGTTGATCAATTTGGCATAACAACCGTATTCAAAATTGGCGACTCCCGTACCACTCCAGCCGTGTTCATCATCCCCCAGCAGGGACCGGGTGGCATCCGCCGAGAGGGAGGTCTTGCCGGTCCCGGAAAGGCCGAGAAACAGGGAGAGCCTTCCCTGTGAATCCTCGTTGGCGGAGCAGTGCAACGGTAAAATGTCTGAGAAGGGCAGGTTGTAGTTCATGACCGTGAACATCAGTTTCTTGACGCTTCCCCCATAGGCAGAACCGTAAACAAGCCCCAGATGATTGGCAAAATCCATCACGATGGCCAGATCGGATGTTTTACCGCCAGGCAGGTGACGCAACCGATCCCGGTAACGGCTGGTCTCTATCTTATCATAGGGCAGTACCAGCAGCAGGAACTGTTTTTCGGCAAAGATACTGCCGGCGATATCGGCCGGTATCGGTCGAAACATATTCAGTGTGAAAAGAGCCGTCAGGGATGAATCGGTGACGGTGCGGACCGGCATGGCATAGGCTGGATCTGCGCCAAGCACCCGCTCCGTTACATAGATATTTTTCTTGCGTTTCAACTGGTCCAGGGCATCCTGCCACAACATTCCGAAGGTCTCAGGATCCAGTGACAGATTGTAGGGCGAATCCCAGTCGATATAGGGGTCACTTTCCGGGTTTCGGACAATCATGGTGTCTTTTGGCGATCGACCTGTCGACTCCGGCAGGGTAAACGTGTAGAGAAACCCCTGTCGGGCGGTAATGGCTTCTCTGTTCCGGACAACCCGATTGATCACCATTTCCCTGTCAGGGTTAAGAATGACACCCTTGTGTCTGCTGAGGACCTGCCCCAGATCGTTTTTGAGTTTCATTACGGCCTTGTCTTCATCCATTCATTGCTTTTACGGTTTGTCTGCCGGGTTGCGGGTCTTTTTTAATCGGTTACCGCTATTTTGGCACCGGGAACTGCAAAATACAACCTTTGATTCAATAACCAGTTCCCATACCGGGTCTCACCTGTTTAACCAGGTTTTTTTAACATCATCGCTTTTTTTTCCCTCGACCTGTTCGATGGCTTCAAACAGTCCTTTTTCCCGGACCGTAAACGGTTCAAGATCCAGTTGAATGTTTGTGATGATCTTCTTTATGTTTTCAATGCTGTTCCCTTTTTTTTCAATCAATGACACCTGAAAATCTTCAAATGAGCCCTCGGTGATATTGGACTGATAGGTATGCATGATGACGGGAGTATGCTTCATCCGGCCCAGTATCCTTTTCAGGAGTAATGGATTGTCCATATCCGGCAGGTCGGGATCCAGGATGATCAGGTTGAATGGCTGCTGTTGCCGAACCAGGCGCATAATTTCATCAACACTATCAGCAAGCAGCACTTCATGATGCTCTCTGGACAGTTCCCGTTTCAAATAGTCCCTGACATGCCGATTGCGGTCAGCAATGAGTATGCGGAGTTCCTTCTTCACCGGTATCACACGAAAATCTGGGTTAACATATCATAAAAACAGAGACAAATAGCTGCGGCGCTGCCCACAATATCCGTGACGCAATTCATGGTCCGGCTGTTCATCCTTCAGGGGAGCGTTCGCAGTTGATAAACTGCAGCAAATATGCCAAACAAAGAATTCCCTTCTGTTTGTTAACTTACTGTATCTACTTGGTTTAATTTGGCAGGAGGGTAATTCTTTCTGAACCTGAAACCGGAAATTTGTCGGGACATTTTACATTCTGTAAATTCACGATGCTATTCGGATTGGTTTCAGGGAAAGCAACCGGGGAAGCAGACCGGTGTCCATGGTCAACGCGGAAACGGTCTGCAGTGTCAGGCCTGGTCAGGACAGGGGCAGCGTCAGGATAAACCTCGTCCCCTCGCCGATGCGACTCTCAATCTGAATGCGTCCTTTCAGGGCGGCAACTTCACTGGCCACAGCATCCATCCCCACACCCCGGCCGGACAGATCCGAAACCGCTTCCTGGGTAGAAAACCCAGGTCTGAAGATCAATTGGATCACCTCCTGTTCCGACATCGATTCCGCCTGCTGCGAGGTGATGATACCATTTTTAACAGCTTTGGATTTAACGGCAAAGCTGTCAACCCCCCCCCCGTTATCGGCAACCCGGATGATAAAATCATCGCCGTCAATGGCTGCCTGAATGGTCACCTCTCCGATCTCGGGTTTTCCCAGCATGGCTCGCACATCGGGGGGTTCAATGCCATGGTCCACGGCATTGCGAATCAGATGGATCAACGACGCAAAGAGGGGTTTAAACGGTTCATGGACAAGTTCCGTGTCTTCTCCCTGCAGTTTGACTTTCAGTGGTTTATGTAACTGCTCGCCCAGTTCCCTGGCATCATCCGCGAATTTTTTCAGAACGTTGCGGACGGGCTGTTTTCGAAGGTCTCCCACGGCACTGGCAACGGCCGGATCTACCCGGGAGGAATCTGACAAGGCTTTCTCCAGAGCCTGGATTTTTCTCTCCGGGATACGGAAATAGCCCTGTTGCGCAGCGTTCAGCAGTTCCCGGGGCAGGATATGTTCCAGACCGTGCAGTGTCTGCTGCAGAATGGTCCCCAGCTCTTCCGTTTCCTGCCGGATCACCACCACCAGCTGGTCATTGATAAGTACCTGGCCGCTGCGAACTTCATCCAGTCTGGACTCAATACCATGGGCCTTTTCAGCCGCGGCCTTAAACAGATAACTGGCCAGTCCCCCTTTAACCGTATGATAATGACGGAAAAGCACATCCGCCTGGATATCGGCAACCGGCAGTTCAAGTATCTGCCGGGCTTCGTCCAGGCAGCGGTTGATCGCGTTCAGAAAACTGAGGAACCCGTGACGATCGACAGCAATCTTGACAATCATCCGGTTTCGCTCTTCATCCGCCATCAATCTGTGTTCCAGATCCCGCTGGGCGGTGATATCGGTCAGCACGATCATAATACGCCCCGCGGTGTTTTCCTGCGGTGGAATCCAGTGGTAGTCCATCTGGTAGATTTTTCCGTCTTTTTTCAATTCTGCCGGCAACAGGTCCTTCACCAGTGCCAGGTCCCCGGTCTGGCTGAAGACCAGGTCCAACACCTCCTGCCGCTGCTGTGAATTCTCCGGGAAAAGGAGTCCCAGGGCATTTTCGTTTTCAATCGATCTGCCAAAAAATTCCCGAACCGCCCGAGAGGTATACCGCTGCACGGTATAATCCTCTGCAAAGGAAAAAAATCCCTGGCCGGTGTTGTCCAGCAGATCCTTGATGGCGGCAGTCCGTTCCCTGACCTGACCTTCCAGATTGGCCGACAGCTCTTCAACGGTGATGAACGCCTTGGAAAAACGCAGCGAGAGGACAAAGGACTGGGAGAAGATCATCACAAAGAGTCCGGCCCCCACGAGATCCGCCGTTTGAATAATCTCATGATTATAGAGAACATCGTTCACCAGCGACGCGATCAGGACGACGCAACCACCCAGAACCACACCGGCACCCTCGCGACGTCGGTAACTGGCCCTGGCCAGCACAACCAGGTAGTACAGGCAGCTTAGCCCCATAATGGCTTGAAAGTAAACCAGATAGGCCGTAAAGATGAATGCCGGCACCACGGTTGTAAACAGAATGAACGCGATCGCCGGCACTGCGATCAGGTTCACGATTTTGCGGGGAAATTCCTGGGGATAGAGGGTCTGCAGAAACGCACTGAAAAAGACCAGGCCGATATAGAGCACAAAATAGTCCAGCTTCACCAGCAGTTCCCAGGAGATATCGGGAAAGAGAACCGAAAGAATCGTGGACCCGTGGATACTCAACCGAAATGAGATCACCAGACAGAACACCCCGAAGAACAGGGTTGACTTTTCCTTGCGACGCAGCGCAAACAGCCCGAAATGATAGAGACTCATGATAAAGATGGCCCCCAGCAGGAACAGGTCGAATGCGGTTCGCAGCTGGCTGATACGGCTGATTTCCTCATGGGTGCCCAGCTTCAGCGACTGCCAGATCCCCCCATTGGTATGGGAAAAGTTGGAGACCTGCAGCACCAGATCCACCATCCCGTCATCGGTAACCAGATTGGGCGTTTTGGGCAGGTACTGGGGTATTGACGTATCAGGTGACCGTCCCACCACACCATTTTCAGAGATAATCCGACCGTTGGCCCATAACCTGTAGGCTGTGTGCATCAGGGGGATATCCAGTGACAGCAGTTGACCTGGTTTCAGGTGTTGCAGTCTGAGTCGAAACGTCGCCGCCCCGCCCCCACCGACCGGTTTGCCGTCGATTTCAATCTTGTTCCAGTAGCCCGGAACAGCAATATATCCCGATTTAACCGGTTCCGAACCCTGTTTGAAATCTTCGGGGGTGAGCAGTTGATTCCAGTAAAACGCCCACTTTCCGTCCAGATTGATGCTGCCATCCCGGCTCAGATCCCACGCCTGAAAAGCCATCACGCCATTGACTGCTGTCGGACCGGTTCCGGCAAAAGCGCTGTCCGCCCCTGCCAGTATCATCACCAGAGTCATCAGCAACAATAGAAGATGCTGTTTTGCTTTACCCATCGAATTGCTCATCATTGTTTAGAAAAAGAGTCCTGTTATTCCGGTTCATGTAATCGGTTTGATGCCCTGTTCTGCAATTTCCAGGTCAGCACTGACCTGACCCACAGGCTGGCATCATTATTCAGCGTCTGCCCGACCCAAAAAATCGTCCGGTCAAGATCCCGCTGTTTTTGACTATTCCCCATGTCAATCCCAAAGGATGAATCAGGGCTTGATGACCATCCATATCTGATATGATGTTGTTTTCGAAGCGGTTTTTTTGCATATCCCACTTTTCACGGGTTTCAAATAAGGCAGTTTACTCAACCCGTCTTAAATAGGCAATGTTTAAGATCCTGAAGCAAGAGACCTCTTTTTTCTGGACAACGATCGACGGTGATGGTACCCCGAATTGCAGTAAGCTTTTGAACGAGTGACACAGTTCCCCCAAAATTGTATGGTTAAGGAGAAATTTTCTTTTCTGATAAATTCAGGCTAGGAAAAAATTCGTCTTTTTTTTTTAAAAGAGGGGGGCACATCTGCCCCCTGAGGCGGATATAGGCTCATTTTGAATGGTCGAACCCATGGCATTCTTTCAAAGGCTGCAGACTCTGGTCAACCGCTGGACGATACCGAAAGATATAACAGATGATGGAAGTATCCGGTATTGGCAGGAACGGATCGTTTTTTCCTTCCTGCTGGTGGGCTTGATACTCGGTTTTATGGTGCTGATTCCAAGTGTCTGGCTGTCGATCAAGGAAGATCTCTGGACGGTGGCAGGGATTGATATTGCCATATACCTCTGGGTTGTCATCCTTTTTTTCAAGCGCACCATCTCATTCATCGTCCGGGCAGCCAGCATCATCATCATGAGTTACGTGCTGGGCATGGTCCTGCTGATCGTTATCGGTCCGTTTGGCGGAGGACCTGTCTGGTTGTTTTTCTTTCCCATCATTACGGCACTGCTGGCAGACTACCGGATTTCAATCCTCTCACTGCTGGTAAATGTTCTGACACTGGTCGGGCTTGCCATGCTGATTTATTTTGGATGGATTAACTGGGAATTTGCAACCGAAAATCCGGTTGAAAAATGGATCGTCATCGGACTGAATTTTCTGCTGTTGAGCTCCATCACCACCATCATCATTACCCAGGTGATATTCGGGCTCCGGGTGTCAGCCATCAGGACAGGATATGTCTTGAAGTCGCTGGAGCAAAAAAACATTGAGCTCCAGGAATCCAATCGGCAACTGAATGATGAAATCAATGCGAAACAGACCGCCCAGATATCCCTTGTCAAGAGCAAACATGAATTGAAGGACTCTGAAATCCGGTTCAAGGAACTGGTTAATCTGCTGCCCCTGGCCTATTTTCTAGTCGATACCGACTATGTGCTGCAGTTTGTCAACCGCAAAGCCATGGACGTATTCGGGTTTACGGACGTCAGTGTGGAAGACCGGGCAGCCGTCAAATCCTTTGATATGGTAATCCCGGCAGATCGCAACCGGGCACGTGAAAATGTGCGCCGGTGTTTCGAGGGAGACGACATTGGCTGGATACCATATCGAGGAATCAGTGCAACCGGCAGGGAATTCCCCATCGAGGTCTATACGACAGCGGTCATTAAGGACGACACCATTGTTGGTGTTCAAGGCGTCGCTGTCGATATTTCAGATCGGCTGGAAAAAGAGGAGTTGAGAAATGCCAAGGAGGTTGCTGAAAAAGCCAATCTGGCCATTTCCGGATGGGTTGATTTAATTGCCCATGAAATCCGGACCCCCATCAGTGGCCCCCTGAGCTATTCAAAACTGGGGCTGAGAAAACTGAGCAACACCCGGATTGAAGAATCGCTGGATGACATTTACCAGCGCCTGGCGTCGTTTGACGGAAAGGATGAGCGACTGGATCCATTCAAAACAAGAATCTTTGGACTCCAATCAGATTTGCGGACCCTGAACAGAAGCCTGTCCAACTATTTTCAAAGAATCCTGATGGCGGCCGAACGCTTGAACCTGCTGCTGAACGATCTCCTTGACCTGTCAAAACTGGAATCCGGGAAAATGTCCTTTGCCATGGAAAAATCGGATCTGATGGCCATTATCTGGGAAGCGAAAATGGAGATGGAGGCTTTGATTTCTGAAAAAGGGGTGACCCTGGAGGTCCGGGAGCCCGGTTTTGATGCAATTGCGGAGTGTGACAGTTTCAGAATCGGTCAGGTTATCCGGAATCTGCTCTCCAATGCCATCAAATATACCCCTGTTGGGAAAAAGATCACCATTTACCTGCAACAGTCAGATATCCGGTTCGGACGGCGGTCCTATGATCACAAGGTCCCTGCCATACAGGTCACTGTATCCAACGAAGGGAGCATGATTCCCCAGGACCAGATGAACGCCATCTTTGAAAAGTTCAAACAGAGCAGAAAAACCCCCGCTGGTCTGGGTACCGGTCTGGGACTGGCTATCTGCAAAGAGATCACATCGGCCCATGCCGGAAATATCTGGGCTGAAAGTTCTGAAAAACTCGAAACGAAATTTCATTTCATGATCCCCTATGAACAGGAACGGGGTACCAGGAGCTGATCCCACGAAACAGATCCGTTTCAATCAAATACTGGCGAATATCGGCATCAAGGGGGTGATTCAATTCCGAATGGTCTGGCTGGCAGTGGTCATCCTGATCGTGGTAGGTTGCGGTTTCGGGTTGGGTGACCTGCGTCTGGATTCCTCCAACGAGTCCTTCCTGCCCAAATCGGACCCCCTTTATTTGACCAACGAGCGTTTCAAGGCCCAATTTGGCAATGAGGAATTTGTGTTCATTCTGATTCAGGCAGAGGATCTGATCAGTCGGTCAACCTTTGCCAGAATCAGGGCCCTGCAGGCCGACCTGGAGACCCGGCTGCCCTTTGTGGACGAAGTCAACACGCTCAGCAGCGTGGAGTATATGGAAACGGTCGGGGACAACCTGGTCATCAGGGATATCATCGGCGAGGAAATACCGGAAAATGATGGCCAACTTCAGGAGATAAAGCGAAAACTGGCCGCTTCGTCCTTGATCATGCACCGCCTTGTCACCCCGGACTGGCAGTACGCCGGGATTGCCATCACCTTCGAAAGAATGCCCGGCGCTGTCTGGGTCAAGGCCGACAAGGGATTTACACCTATGGACCAGACCCGCTGGCAGGACAACCAGGTCATCATGGCCGATGGTATCTTTGAAGCACCAGCGGCTGAAAAGAGTGGTGGACGGGTTGAGGTCCTCGATGCCAGAAAACTGATCGCACCCGCTTTGCGGGTGATTTTAAAGGATCACCAGGCGGAAGACTTCGCCCTGCGGGCCACCGGGATGCCCCTGGGGGATTTTGAAGTGGACCAGATTACTTCGGAGGAGGGGTCACAGCTCGGTGTGATTGCATTCGGCGCCGCTCTGCTCTTCATGCTGGTCCTTTTCAGAAACCCGGTCGGTGTTATCGCCCCCCTGTCCGTGATGATTTCTACCGTTGTCATCCTGTTTGGCATGATGGGCTGGCTGGGGATTCCGGTCTCCATGGGCAGTATGTTTGTGGCCCCCCTGCTGATGGTCCTCTCCGTCAGCTACGCCATTCACTATATCAACCATTTCAATTTCTACTTCCAGAGAAAGGGGGATCGTCGGCGGGCCCTTCACTATGCATACGCGCAATCGACCTGGCCCTGTTTTTTGACGGCTGTCACCACAGCGATCGGTTTCGGTTCCTTTCTGATTGTTTCGATGAAACCCATTCGTCATGTCGGCGTCGCCTGTGGCAGCGGGGCCATGATCGCATTCATCCTGGTCATGATCCTGGTTCCCATTTTTTATTCATTTGGCGGGGACTTCCGGAAACAGCAACAGAACGGGGTCCGGGTAAGAAAACCCTTGCCGCTGGGCATGGTGCCGCTTTCAGAATGGGTACTGACCTTCAAAATCCCCGTGATCCTTTTTTCGATCCTGGTCATTGGATTCGGGGCCGTCTTTGTCAGCCGCATTCCGGTGGAAACGGATCTGCTGAAGCTGCTGGGCCCCGATAACCGCTTCGTCAGAGATACCCGCGCCATCACGGATGTTCTGGGTGGCTACTATGCCTACGAAGTAATGATCGAACTGGCAGAACCGGCAGCGGCCAAAAACCCGGAAACACTCCAGGCACTGGAACAACTGTCCGATGCGGCACAAGGGTGGGAAGCCACCCGGACAACCATGTCCCTGGTGGACCTGGTCAAGGAGATCAACTCTGTCATGCATGACCGGCTCCCGGGAACCGATATCATTCCGGACAGCCGGGAACAGATCGCCCAATACCTGTTGCTCTACGAACTATCCGGGGGACGGGAACTGGATAACTGGGTGGATTATGGCTACCGCACACTGCGATTGTCTGTGCAGCTGGCCGATTCCATCAACCTGGATCGGCACATGGACCGCATGCGGATGATCGCTGCAGACCTTTTCCCGAAAGAGACCCGCATCAGCTTTGTGGGGGACGTCCCGATACTGCTGAGACTGATGAACCTGCTCATCGTGGACCAGTTGAAGACCATTTTAGTCGTCTTTGTCGTCATCAGCCTGGTCATGAGCGTTATTCTCAAGTCTGCCAGAGCGGGTCTGATTTCAATGATTCCCAACATTTTTCCCCTGGTGGTGATCGCCGGTCTGATGGGTCTGCTGCAGATCAACCTGGATATCATGACGATGATGATTGCCCCCATGGTGATCGGCATCGCTGTCGATGATACGGTCCACTTTTTTATTCACTTCCGGGATGAGTTGTCCGGGTTCAGGGACTATCACAGAGCCAATCGACAGACCTTCATCAAAATCGGGCATGCCCTGGTGTTTACATCCCTCGTTCTGAGCCTGGGATTCAGCATACTCGGTTTCAGCCATGTGACCGGTATTGTCAATATGGGATTGCTGGCTGCTGTCGGGATCCTGGCTGCGCTCATCGCCGATCTTTTCATCACCCCCCTGCTGCTGGTCTATCTGAAACCTTTCGGCCGATTCCGTGAAAATGCCGGGCCGCTGATCCCGCCGAGCCGGGTACAGAAAGGGAATCATCCCTGAATGGAGTGACATTTGTTTTACAAAATGGGTCTCCACGGCACCGGGCAAAAGGACTAGGGTAGGACAAACAACCCAGAAACCCTCTTATCCGGGAAAAATGATTGCCAGATTCAGAGACCCCTTCAGCGGATTGACCCACTTTATCGGATGCCTGTTGGCTGTTCTGGGTCTGGTCCTGCTGGTCATGAAAGCAGCAGATCCGATCAGGCCATGGCATCTGGCCACGTTTTCCATTTTCGGCGCCGGCATGATTCTGCTCTATCTGGCCAGTACCCTCTACCACTGGTTGCCATTATCAGAAACCGGTGTGCAACGGTTGCGGCGGATCGATCATATCATGATTTTCGTTATGATTGCGGCCACCTATACGCCCGTCTGTCTCATCCCCCTCAGGGAGTCAATCGGTTGGGAACTGTTTTTCAGCGTCTGGACAATGGCGGCGATTGGTTTGTTTGTCAAGATCTTCTGGCTCCAGGCACCCCGCTGGTTTTCCGTCATGCTGTACCTGGTCATGGGCTGGTTGTCCATCCTGGGGATCGTTCCCATTGTCAAAGCACTGCAGTCGGGAGCTGTGATCTGGCTGGCTGGCGGGGGTCTTTTTTACACCCTGGGGGCTGTCATCTATGCAGTCAAGAAACCGGATCCCTGGCCGAACCGGTTCGGATTCCACGAACTATTTCACCTCTTCGTCATGCTGGGCAGCTTTTCCCACTTCATGATGATGTACCGGTATATCTCCCTGATCAATTAAGGGCACCTTGATTCAATGGAACTGTAACTATTCAGCAAACTAACAAGGCGGGGTCGCCACAGTCATCAAGTTACACAGAGACCCGTCATGGTCAATCTGTCATTGAACTCATTCTCGATGGCCATCCATGGCCATCTTCCGAGGGCGGTCGCGGAAGCCTCCTTCCTGGAG
>JAHJRI010000402.1 GCA_018830885.1 bacterium
CTCCAGGAAGGAGGCTTCCGCGACCGCCCTCGGAAGATGGCCATGGATGGCCATCGAGAATGAGTTCAATGACAGATTGACCATGACGGGTCTCTGTGTAACTTGATGACTGTGGCGACCCCGCCTTGTTAGTTTGCTGAACAGTTACGAAGTTCCCCAGAAAATCCATTGACAGAAAATTCAGGGCTGGTTATGCTTTTACTTACATACTTTCGCAACTACAAGAATACATAACTATGAAATTCGAACACAAAGAGCTGTTTGCCCTCCATGCTGATTTCTGTCGTACCCTGGGCAATCCAAAACGGTTGATGATCCTGGATTGTCTTTCCAAAAAGGAGTCTTCCGTTGGAGAGATTGCGGAGACGATTGCGGTCCCGCTCACCAATGTCAGCCAGCACCTCAATATTCTCCGTTCCAGCAATATCGTCCGCTGTCGCAAAGAGGGCCAGATGGTCTACTACAGCCTGGTCGACGATCGGATCACCCTGGCCTGCATGACGATTCGAGCCGTGCTGCTGGACAGCATGAAGGCGCGGGGAGAGATCGCCAGTGGCGTGGAAACGGACAATCTGAGCAAGTAAAAGGCAAGGGGTGGGGGAATTATCTTCTCCTTTTATTGCAAACTTTCGCAACTACGAATTTACAACAAATTTATTTTTTCAGGAAGGAGGACAGGATGTTCAAGCTGTTGTCGGTTTTGCAGAAAAATCTGGTCTGGTCGATTCCCATTGCCATGGTTTTCGGTCTGTTATTTGGCTATTTGTTCAATGCAGCGCCCTTGAAGTCGTTTATCATACCGGTGACATTCATCATGGTTTACCCCATGATGGTCACGTTGAACGTGAAGGGGATGTTCAAGGGAAGCGATTACCGGTTGCAGCTGACCACCCAGGTCATCAATTTTGTCCTCATACCGATCGTGGCTTATTTTACCGGTCGTTTCTTTTTCTCCGGGGGACCGGAGAAGTATGCCCTGTGGGGTGTCGGTCTCTTTCTGATCGGGGTTCTGCCCACTTCGGGGATGACCATCTCCTGGACCGGGTTTGCCAGGGGGAACAAGGAAGCGGCGATCAAAATGGTGGTTTTCGGACTGGTTCTGGGTGCTCTCGCGGCACCGATCTACACCAAGATCGTGATGGGAACCACCATTGATGTGAACATGCTGCACATGTTCAAACAGGTTGCCCTGTTCGTCTTTGTCCCCCTGGTGGCCGGCCTTGTGACCCAATCGCTGCTCAAGAAACGGTACGGCGAGAAGACCTGGGATCAACAGATCAAGCCCAAGTTTCCGCCCTTTTCAGCCCTGGGTGTGGTTCTGATCGCCTTTGTCGCCATGTCGCTCAAAGCCCGCAACATCATTGCCAATCCCGGTGATATCATCACCATCCTGGTGCCTTTGGTTGTCTTCTACCTGGTATCTTATCTGTTCCTGACCATCACGGGCAGGATTTTTTTCAACCGTGGGGATGCCATTGCCATGGTTTTCGGGGTGGTGATGCGGGATCTTTCCATCGCTCTGGCCATTGCCATGACCGCTTTTGGCAAGGAAGGACTGACCATCGCGCTGTTGATTTCGCTGGCCTACGTAATCCAGATCCAGTCAGCCGCCTGGTATGTTAAATTCGTGGACCGGATTTTCGGAAAAGCGCAACCATCTGCCGGGATTGCCGTCCCGCCGGCAACCGGAAAATTGGAACCACCTCCCGCATTGACCGGTGCGCCGACTGCCGGAGAGTCCCTGATACCGAATATTCGGAAGATCATTTTTGCCACTGATCTTTCAGAAACCGCCCGTCATGCAGTTCGCTACGCTTGCAGTATCGGTCATCAATACGGAGCCGGGGTAACGGTCCTGCATGTTTTACCCGATGTGCTGGAACAACTGGGAGCCGAAGCGGGGGTGGATTTTGCAGACAAAGTCAGCAGTGAGGGCGCTGCCAGCTACAATGCAACACAGATTGAAGACGCCCGTTTGACCATCCAGAAACGGATCGTTGAGACGTCCAGGCTGATCATGAAGGAGATCCCCAACTGCCCGCTCAGCGAAAGTGAAATCATTGTCAAGGTCGGGTCTCCGGCGGATAATATCATTGAAACCGCGCAGACGGGCGGTTATGACATGGTGGTGATGGGGACGCATGGACACGGCCCGCTGGAAGAGTCCCTCATCGGCAGTGTCGCCAACGAGGTTATCCAGCGCTCTTCCAAACCGGTGCTGGTGGTGCGGTTACCCCAGTAGAAGCGATCGATGGCAGGCAACGCAGGCCCCGGTCCTGCTATTTGTGCTGCAGCTCCAGGGGTTGCCCCAGAGCCTGCCGTTGAAAAATCCGTTCGATGATATACTCCCTGAAAAACCGGGCGCCCTGGGTAAGCTGCAGGGTTGCGGCCAGCGCTTCATCGTAGGACAGGGTCCGTATCAGGCGTTTGCGCACGGCCATCTCCTGGCTGACGATCTCGTCAGCCAGGCGGGCATAGAAGGCCAGATTATCAAGGGATATTCCCAGCGCCAGAAAGTTCTTCAACCGGTTTCCCGCCTTGAGATCGGCTGCATCGAAACTGTTTTCGGATTCGGGAATCAGCAGCCGCAGCGCGAGGGCGGTCCGAAGCTGCGTCCTGGTAAGCCCGCTCGCCACACAGAAGGATTTGCGGTCCAGTGAGGCTCCCTCTTTCTGGCTGAAAATCTCCTTGTTGAACTCGATGAGGGCTTCCACGTCCCGCCCTTTTTCCCTTTCCTGCAGGATGATCCGAATCTGGGCCAGGCTGAACCGGTGCCGGGATTGCAGTTGCCGGATCAGTTGAATCCGTTCCACCGTGGATGAGGGATAGTAGGCCACGTTGGGACTGGTTTTCACCGGCAGGGGCAGCAGTTTTTCAGACAGATAATAGAGGATCGTCGCTTTGCTGATCCCTGTCATTTCCACCAGCTCCTTCATCTTCAGCATTGGTTTGCCGTCAACGGGATCCGAAGGACGGCTGACCGGTTTTCGACCCATGGGAAAGCTCCTGCTGAGGTCCGTCGGTTATTCCGCCTGAAACATGCCCAGGCTCCGCGACAGTGCCGCTTCGGCCTCTTTGACCATCTGGTCGAGCAATTCCTGGCAGGAGAGGACATCGTGAACCAGACCGATGGTCTGACCGACGGCGATCAACCCGGTATTCAGGTTTCCCTCCTGCCAGATTTCATCTCCCAGGGCGCCGGCAATATGGGGGATAATCTCCTCCAGCCCGCCCCCTTTCGCCTCGATCTCCAGCACCTTGTAAATGGATTCGTTCAGCAGCGCCCGCCCCTGCAGTCCGATGGAGTTGCCGTAAAGGGTCGTTTCGTTTTCCTGGCGTTTGATCAACTCCTCGTGGACCTTCTGATGGACCCGGCATTCATGGGTATTGATAAAGCGGGTCGCCATCATCACCCCCTCCGCACCCAGGCAGAGGGCCGCAGCCAGACCCAGACCGTTGGCGATACCGCCGGTGGTGATGACCGGGATATCCAGCTCTTCCACCATCCGGGGGGTCAGCACGGTGGTGGCAACGTTTTCGTTCAGGGGATGCCCCCCCTCCTCCACGCCGGCGGCAAATACCCCGTCATACCCGGCCTTCTGGGCCGACTTGCCGTGCCGGACCGATCCCACCTTGTGAAATATCCGGACCCCCGCCTTTTTCAGGAGTTCGAAATAGACACCCCCTTCGTACCGATGCAGGGGGGTTCCGCTCAGCTCCAGGGCAGCGACCCCCTCCTCGGCAATGGCTTCAAAATAGGCTTTATATCGCTCCGGTGGCACACCGATGGATGGCAGCAGGGTCACATTGACAATAAAGGGCTTGTCCGTCAGCTGTTTCACCTCCCGAATGGCTGTCGTGAATTCCGACTTGTCCTGATACATGGCCGCCGTCAGGTTGCCCAGTCCGCCCGCATTGGATATGGCCGCACAGAGGGGCGGATAGGCCAGCCGCATCATGCCACCACAGATTATCGGATACTTGATACCCAGCATTTCAGTCAGTCTTGTTTTCATTGGTCACACTCCTTTTCGGTGGTGGTCATGGTCGTCACGTTCCTTTTTCAGGTTCATAATGTAAAGTGAGAATTTATACTATACACTTTGCACTTGTCAATCCCCATTCTGCCTGTTTCCCCCTCCCGGTTCCTGATCGATATGGCCTTGCAGCTGCAGGCCCTGCAGCCGGGGCAGACACCCTCCGGGCCCACTAATTTCTTGACAGGGTTAAAAACCCTTTGCTAGTTCTTATTCAGGACAAGCCATCTATCGAAAACGGTCGCCCCCCTGGCGGGGTTGCTGCCGTTTTCCCCCCATATGGAGGAAACAGGGTGAGAATCCCTTACTGGTCCGCAACTGTGATTTGTTCTCCGTTTGAACCCTATACCGGGAACAATAAGTCAGATCTTCCATGATATATTAATCCTCGTGAACAGGGAGAAATATCTATGTCGATACGTTCAGTCAAACAGCGGCGCTGATTCCAGACAGGAAACGCACGCTGTTTCTGCCTAAACCGATTTCCCATCAATTTCAGCCTGGATCTGAGAACGTGCTTCCCGAAACGGACCGCGCGGTTTGAACTGGTTTTTCTGGTTTTTCCGGTTTTCACGCCGGAATACCCGTCACGATCAAGGTCCTCTGATTGCCCCGATTCTCAGGAAACGGAAATCAGAAAAGGACCGCCCAGCCGGCTGGATCTGCTGAATTGCAGGAAATCACCCTTTTGCCCGGTAAGGGCCCGTCATATCCATAACAAGCAATGATCCCGTTCACCGTGCCGGTCATCGGCATTTTCCCGGGATTCATATATTACAGGGAGTCCAGATGTTTAAACGATATATAATCCATTGCGCCGTTCTGGCAGCGATGATCTTGCTGCCGTCGGCGCTGACCGGAGCGGAGACGGTGGAACAGACCATGGACGATTTTGTCATCACCGCCACCCGGACACCGACCTCACTCGAAAAAATCGGAGGCAGCTCGGTTTCCGTAGTGACCCAAACCGATATTGAAACCAGGAAGCAGACCCAGATCCGGGATCTCCTCAAGGACATACCCGGCGTGGACATCTCAACCAGTGGTGGTCCCGGGTCCTCGTCCAGTATCTTTATTCGCGGTTCGGAAGCAAAAAGTGTGCTGGTGCTGATCGACGGCGTGATGGTGAATAATCCCTCCGACCCCAACCGTTCGGCCGATATCGGCACGCTGACCGTGGACAATATTGAACGAATCGAGGTCATCCGGGGATCCCAGAGTGTCCTGTACGGCAGTAATGCCACCGCCGGGGTGGTCAATATCATCACCAAAAAAGGCAAGGGCAAACCCGTGATCACGGCCGGTATCGAAGCCGGTTCCTACGGTACAACCAAATATTCCGGCGGTTTCCGGGGAACATCGGGTGCCTTCAGCTATTCGCTGAGCGCGGCCCAGACAAAATCCGACGGCTACTCCATCGCCAACGATCGTAACGATGACATCCCCCACAACGGCAACACCGATGAAAAAGACGGCTGGGAGAACCGGAACCTGTCTGCGTCTCTCGGGTATGCCGTATCGGAGAATTTCGACCTCTCCCTGACGATTAACAACCTCACCTCCAGGATCGATCTGGATGACTTCGGTCCCGGTTATACCGGAGACCGGTTTGACTATGTCAACTGGGTTTCAATCGCCAATCCCACCGGACGGAAGGAACGTCACACCGATCTGGCCCAGCAGTACGTCTCGATCCGGGCCCACAATTTCTTTCTGGACCGGTCCCTGGAATCGACAGTGAGTTACAATCTGGGGAGTAACCTTCGCAAGAGCTATGACCAGAATGATGCCCAGGAATACGAATACAAAGGGGATTCCAGCGAACTGGCCTGGCAGGGATCTTTATTTCTGGGAGACACCCAGGAAATCACCCTGGGTGTCGGTTCATTCAGGGAGGAGATGAAACAGGATGCTTTTTCCGGCGGCACAGCCACCACCGAGATCGAAAAATCCGCCACCACCAGCAGTTACTGGATCCAGGACCAGACTTACCTGATGGATGAGGCACTGGTGATCGTGGCGGGTGTCCGCAGTGACAACCATGAAAAATTTGGATCGGCCACCACCTGGCGACTGGCCCCCTCGTTCCGGATCAAAGACACCGGCACACTCCTGAAGATGTCCCATGGGACCGGTTTCCAGGCCCCATCTCTCTACGAGCTTTACAGTGCCTATGGCAACGAGAATCTCGATGCTTCCAAAAGCACCACCTCGGATATCGGGGTTGAGCAGGAGATGAACCAAGGCCGGAGCAAGGTCGGGATCACCTTTTTCACCAGCGAATTCACCGATGCCATCGAATTCGACATGACCACCTTCAAGTACGGCCAGGCGACCGGGAAAACAAAAACATCCGGTTGGGAGGCCTTTTACAAGATCCGTATCGGGGATGCCACAGACCTGATGGTGAATCATGTGGCCTTGAAGACAGAGGATGCCAACGGAAATCCACTGCTGCGGAAGCCCGAAGCAAAGACGGTCGTCAGCGGGACGACCCGGGTCCTGGAAAAGACACAAATATCCTGCAGCCTTTACCATGTCGGCCAGAGAACGGCCTATACCGGTTCCAGGGATAAAAACGGCAACACGATCGATAAACTGGAGGCCTATACGTTGCTGAACCTGTCGGCGACCTATGCGCTGCTGGATAATCTCGATATCTACGGCCGCATCGACAACCTGACCGACACCTTTTACGAAGATGCGTGGTCCTATGCAACTGCGGGGCGGTCATACTACGCCGGGATCAACGCAACCTTCTGAGAGGGGTCAACGGGGGCGCATGACAGCGGATGATTCTGAATGATCCAGAGATCTGTTTCAAAACGCCCCGAAAACCGGTATACTGTGGTTTGATTTTCCTGATGGCGTCGCCGGTAATCCGGAATGGACAAAGTCGCCATCCCGGCGGGCTGGCCGGTGCCGGAAAAGTGGGTCAGCAACCCCCTGACAAGGCGTATGCTGAATAACGACATATAACGATACGAAAGAGGTTCGATTGAATCGGTTTTTCTCTATTTCCCTGCTGCTGGGCGGCACCATCATAGCAAGCACGCTGATTCCGCGCTTTGCAATCCGGGCGGACGATTTTGTGGACCGCGTCCGAAAACCGGTCCAGCAATCGATCACCATCCGACAGAAGACCCAGAAAACCAGGGAGCAGTGGGAAGCGGAAAAGGCATCCCTGACAGAACGTCTGCAGGCACTGGAGGCAGAAAACCGCAGACTGCAGGAAGCGCAGCAGTCACTGAAAAAGCAGATCGAAACCAGCCGACAAAAGACCGCACACGATACGCAACAGATCGAAAACAGCCTGCATCTCTCCCGGGAGATGGGGCCCTACCTGGAAACAGTGTATCAGAAACTGGCCGACCAGATCGCCACAGACCACCCCTTTCTTGAAAACGAACGCCGGAAACGGTTGCAAACCCTTCGTCTGCTGCTGGATGATCCGGATGCCTCCATCAGCGAAAAATATCGCAGACTGATGGAGGCCCTCTTCATTGAGGCTGAATACGGCAGCACGGTTGAGATATACCAGGAAACCATTCAATCCGAAGGGCAGGCACTGACTGCCAATATCCTTAGACTCGGGCGGATCTCCCTCTTTTTTCAAAGCCCGGATAAAAACCGCACGGGCTATTTCGATCCGCATGCGCGGATCTGGAAGCCATTTCCAGCCTCCACCAACCGGGAAATCAACACCGCCTTTGAAATCGCAGCCAGGCGCCGCCCGGCAAAAATCGTCAACCTGCCACTGGGGAGGCTGGTGATCCCATGATAAAGCGACGATTAGCCCTGTTCTGGGTCATCAGCCTGGGTCTCTGCTGCCTGTCCCTGCCGTTGCAGGCCGCAGACATGAGAATCGGCCAGCGTGAAGCGTCCCTCGGGAAAGCAGCGTTACTGAAACAGGTTGAGATTGAAAAGGGCAGGGCCGTTGAGGAAGCTCTGCTCGCAACCAAAGGGATCGGTCAGAAACGCCGGGTCACCCTGCAGGCGATTCAACAACTGGAGGATGACAATCGACGGATACGGGCGGCGATTGCAGCTCAGCGCCTCGAACTCGAACGCCTGGAAACCGCCAGGGAGAAGCTGCAGAAACGTCAGGAGCAGATCGACAGCGTCTCCAGGGAACTGATCGGCTTTATCCGGGTCAATGCCCGGGATCTGGATACGCTGATCGGTCAGAGCCTGCAGAGCGCCTTTATCAAGGATCGGGGTCGGTTTCTCCAACGGCTGTTCAACCGGGATAACGTTCCGGATATGACGGACATCCGCAGGATTGTCGGGCTGCTGTTGGCAGAGATCCAGCTCTCCGGTGAGGTCAGAATACAGGATCAGACCCTGGTGGGACGCTCCGGGGAATCGGAGACCGCATCGGTGCTGGTGCTCGGGAATTTCACAACGGCCTACCGAACGGCTGCAGAAACCGGTTTCGCACTCTATTCAGAGAAAAGCCGCCGTCTCTTCGCCCTCTCCAAGCTGCCTTCAGGCAGGGTCCGGGAAAAAATCGCCGCTTACATGAACGGCCGGAGCGAGGACGTTCCCGTGGATCCTTCCCGGGGGACCGCGATCCGGCAGATAACGGCACAGCCAGATCTTTTTGAACAGATCGCCAGCGGTGGTCCCGTGGTCTGGCCCATCCTCGGGATTCTCCTCATCGGTATCCTGATTATCGGGGAACGTTTTGTTTTTCTGCTGCGACGTCGCGTCAACGCCGAAAAACTGAGCGAACAGCTCAATACGCTGGCTCTGGGGAATCAGTGGTCCGCCTGTGAGCAACTGCTCGCGAAATACGGGCGAAAACCCCTGTCTGTTGTACTCCAGGCAGCCCTGAAAAACCGTCACCTGAAACGGGAGGATATCGAAAATACCCTGCAGGAGTCGATTCTGGGACAGATCCCCCCTCTGGAGCGATTTCTCTCCACACTGGGGATGATGGCATCCATTGCGCCGCTGCTGGGTTTGCTGGGAACCGTGACCGGTATGATCAACACCTTTCACACCATCACCACCTTCGGCACCGGTGATGCCAGAATGATGTCCGGCGGTATATCCGAGGCCCTGGTCACAACCATGCTCGGTTTGTCGGTGGCGATCCCCATCATGTTTTGCCATACCCTGCTCTCGCGCTTCGTTGAAAACATGATCGCGGAGATGGAAGAAAAAGCGGTGGCCTTTACCAATACCATCGAAAAAACGAGGGCTGAACATGATCCTGGCGCTGAGTGATCTCTATTTTCAGGCGGAGAACTATCTGCTCGGAGGGGGGCTGGTGATCGTCCCCATTGTCCTGATCTCCTGCGTGATGTGGACATTGATCATTAACCGGGTCCTGTTTTTCAGGCGTCTGCAGCGGAAGAACATGAGTCGGCTGGAAGCAGGCCGGTGCATCCACGACGGGGAGGTTCCCGACCCGGGCAAATATCGGGGCATCACCAGTCTGCTGGTGAGACGCTTTCTGGCGAAAAGAACCGGTAACCGGGTCGTGGATCGGTATATTCTTGATGAAACCGTGATGCATACTGTCTCGTTGCTGGACAACTACCTGGCCATCATCCAGATTCTCGCAGGGATCGCCCCGTTGCTGGGTCTCCTGGGAACGGTCACCGGAATGATTACCACCTTTGACATTATCGCCGGGTTTGGTACCGGCAATGCCAGGGCCATGGCCGGGGGTATCTCAGAAGCATTGATCACCACCCAGTCCGGACTGCTGGTGGCGATCCCCGGGCTTTACATGAGCAGTTTTCTCAAACGCCGGGCCGACATTCTGAAACAACGTCTCTCGTCGGTGGGGCTCTACCTCTTGAACTATATATAAACCAGTGTCGTTCACTTAAGACTGTTCCGCACCATAGGGATCTCATTTCAAGAAACGCATAAATCCATCC
>JAHJRI010000403.1 GCA_018830885.1 bacterium
CGAATCCGATTTACCTCCGCCTCTGTTAATAGACGTCCCTGTATTTTTAACGGCCAGTCCATAGCCATGAATATTACACACGTGTACCTGCCGAGTCCAGTGCTGTGTTAAATATTTTGCAACTTTTTTGTGTTACACCCTAAAAAAACCATTGTCCAATTGGAAGGGAAAAATTCAATCCTTATTGATCAAAAGCGACTCCACAAATTAAAAAACAACTCCATCAGACAAATTGAGATTCAACGGGAAATCCAGAAGAATCAAGATGAAATCATGCTCCAACGATTGGTTGAGCAGGTGCTGGAAGCACGACTTGCCTATAGAAATGCCCTGTTTGCGGTGAAAGGGGTTGAAATGGCAAAAACCAAAGCACAGGAGTCCCTGGATTTAGCTCAAATGAAAAGAGCTCGACAGGATAGTGCTTCTGGAGAAGGCGTGAAAAGGGAAGAAGACAAACTGGATCTCTCTGTTTTTGAAGATCGACTCAATGAGACACAACTCCAATTTAAAGAGAAAGAGCGTCTCCGTCTGGAAGCCTATGAAAAACTGCAAAAAGCACTGAGTCTTCTCAAGGATACTCAGCTGAAAATTGGGCAAAGTTAGCCGACCGCCCCATCGTCAAAACAGTCGGCACAATGAGAAACAAATTTATGGAGACGGAATGAAACAGATGTTAAATGACTCTTTAAAAGTCTTACTGCCCGTTATTGCAGTTCTTTTTATTATACAGGGGAGCGATGTCCAGGCCAGCATAACTGGTTGGGATGAATATGAATCCTGTATCAATGAAAAGACGGCAACCGAACTGAAGCAGAAATACTGCAGCCGCGACCTTGAAGAGGCTGAGGATCGGATTGTATACGTTGAAGCGACGTTTAAAGAAACAAGAATAAAACTTGAAGGGCGCATTTCCAGTCTTGAATCACAACTTAAAACAGCGCAGGAAGACCAGGCGGCAACGGAGAGGACGTTCTATGACGAGAAAACAAGATTGGAAAATGTCATAGCCGGACTAAACAGTCAGATCGCCGGTTTACATCAGCAAATGAGCTTGTTGAAGGACCAGATGGAACAGCAAAAGTCCGACTTCACACAACAGATTGCAGACCGTGATCATACCATTCAAATCCTGAAACAGGATTCGGGCGCAAAAGAACAAGCCCTGCTCAACAATAATGATCTACTCCAGAAACGATATGAAGAAGAAGTGGCCAGGGCCAAGTCCGAATTGCTGGCTGAGAAAAACAGTACTATCAAAGCGCTTGAGGAACAGCGCAATAAATATGAACGGCAGTTAATTGCCTTACGCCTGAAAACGGAAGAGGCGCAGAAAAAACAACTTGCGGATATGGAAGCGTTTAAAAATGAAATCAGGGCTAATAATCAAGAACTTGAAAAACTTCTGGCACTTTCAAAAACGCAAATCGACGAGTTGAAACAGATCATTCGCGACCGGAATAATGAAATTGCCACGCTGCGACAAACCAGCAAAGCCCAGCAAGATGAATTGGAGCGTATGCTGGCCCAGGAAAAGGAACTGGCCAGGCAACTGCAAACAGAGATCCAACAGGGAGCGATTCGGTTGAAGAAGTTTCAGGGAAAACTGATTATCAATATTGATAATAAAATTTCATTCGACTCGGGTTCTGCAAGTCTAAAAACAGAAGTCAAAGCGGCGTTTAACAAAATTTCAGCCATTCTCGTCAACTTTCCAAATAATCAGATTCTGATAGAAGGACATACGGATAATGTACAGTTGGTATCCGGGGCAGAATTCCAGGATAATTGGGATCTTTCCACAACTCGGGCATTGTCGGTATTAAGATTCCTCCTCAAAAACAAAGCGCTTGATCAGAAGCGATTCTCAGCCGTGGGGTACGGAGAATTCAACCCCATTGCAGACAATGATACCAGTGAGGGAAGGGCCTTGAATCGGAGAGTCGACATTGTTGTCGTACCCAGATTTAACTGAAATCGAGTCTTCTGCCACCTCCACGACTCCGCGGCTGTCAAGACTGCCGTCCATGGCTGACCCGGAGTGATATCGTCCTTGAATTCAAATGATGATATCAATTCGGATTTATCCACTTTCAATATACCATTTATAAGCGGAGGGCTTATGAAAACTCCCTATCGGATCATGATTGTTCTTGCAGGTTTTATCTTTCTCATTGGCGGGTGTTCCAGTTCCGGAATCAAGGTCAACCAGGACTATGAACCCTCCATGATTTTCTCCGATCTGAAAAGCTTTGCTCTAAAGACACCCGGACAAGATGAAACCGTAGGTGAACGTTCAGACAATCCACTGATCAATGACAGAATCCATAAAGCACTGAATCGGTCCCTTTCAGAAAATGGATATACGCCTGTCAACACCAAACCCGATTTCTTGGTTGTTTACCAGTACCTGATCCAGACGAAAATCTCATCCGATGCAAACAGTTCAGCCATAGGAATCGGC
>JAHJRI010000404.1 GCA_018830885.1 bacterium
CAGTCAAATATCTTTTCCGTCACGTAACCTGGAAAACGGCTGTTTTCAAAACAGAGACAAAAATCATATTCTGCCAGAACTGGAAACTTAGGCCCTTCAACTGTGCCTTTCCATGCCTGATTCTCCAAAGGTGATGAGACATGGGATAATTCAAGGGAGTACCGATTCCAACCATACCCGTAAACATCAATCTCCTTTTTTCGTGCCAGATCATGAATCCAGCGCATTCTCTCTCGCAGAAGCCAATTGGGATAATAACTCAAAGGGTTTACACCCAGCATCAGCCTTTTTAATGACTGTTTTAATCCGATTCCCTTATTGGCATTAATCAGGACCAGCAATTTTCTACTGGAATGACTAAAAAGAGAATCCTCGATCCCCAGATGACTATGGGCAAATTTGAACGCTTTCAGCTTTTTGCTGTTCCTGAACCGGGTATGGATATAGGATGGATCCTGGATAAACACAGTATCGGCCTTCTCAAAAACATCCTGCTGATATTTATGCGAATAATACCGCATTCCCACCATGGGTGCTTCCATAAAAAAATGGATCAGTCTTTTCACTGGGTGTTTTCTGAGAATGTCTTTCGGTAAAAGATGCATGGCATCAAAAGAGAAGACAATACCGTCGTGACTGATTTCCTGGCTGCGATACCGGTTGTTAATGGGCAGGACAACATGGCCGAGACCCTGCAGCGCCTTTTTCGCCAATTGGAGTGGCAGAAAAGCCCTGTTTGGATCAAGGTCTTTGCCTTCCGGTATCGGTTCAACATTCCATTTCTGTTCAGGGAACGCCCAGTAAATATTCATCAGGTCATCTGAAAGGGAATCTCTGCTTTATGTTGCGTGTGTGGCTGGTTACTGGATGATGTGGGCAATCCAAAATGAACACGCAAAACCAGTGTCAAGTCAACTGTCAGGACGAGCAGAAATCGGGGGACATGTAACCGTTATGTGTACCCTGATTTCTGCGGAATCGAAGCGACAAACGAGATTTGACACGGCATGAGTGGTCTGTATCAACCTGTCCTGGGATTAAAATCAAGGGGATTTGCGTGTTTGTGAGAAAGATCTTCATCCAGGCCATTAAATGCATCGCTGCAATGAAACAGTTGATTTCTGATTTATTCAATGCGATCACTGGTCGCATAACCACCGTTCGCCAGATGCTCATCTTTTTTGGCGTCGTTCAGATCAAACCGCATCATATCCTTGACAAGATCTTCAAGACTGTATTTCAATCTCCAGCCCAGTTTTTCCTTTGCCTTTGTCGGATCACCGATCAGAAGGTCGACCTCGGTTGGGCGGAAATACCGGGGATCCACTTCAATGATCACCTCCCCTGTTTTCTTGTTTCGCCCCACCTCTTCAATACCGTTGCCTTCCCATTCAATTTCGATTCCAACCTCGTTGAATGCCAGTTTCACAAAATCCCTGACCTTGGTTGTTTTTCCGGACGCCAAAACGAAATCCTCCGGTTTTTCAGCCTGTAGAATCATCCACATACCAACCACATAGTCCTTGGCATGTCCCCAATCCCGTTTTGCATCCATGTTGCCCAGGTACAGTTTTTTCTGCAGCCCCATGGAGATACGGGCGGCGGCCCGGGTAATCTTGCGGGTGACAAATGTCTCTCCCCGGATCGGTGATTCATGATTAAACAGAATCCCATTGGCGGCAAACATTCCATATGCCTCTCTATAGTTCACCGTAATCCAATAGGAGTATAGCTTCGCAACAGCATAGGGTGAGCGGGGGTAGAAGGGGGTTTTTTCATTCTGTGGGGTCTCCTGAATCAGCCCATAGAGTTCGCTGGTAGATGCCTGGTAGAATCTGGTCTTATCCACCAGGCCCAGTATCCGAATTGCCTCCAGCAATCTCAATGTCCCCAGAGCATCGGCATCTGCCGTAAATTCCGGGTTATCAAAAGAGACCTGTACATGACTTTGTGCCGCAAGGTTGTATATTTCATCCGGTTGAATCTCCTGCACCTTTCTGATCAGGTTGGTGGAATCGGTCAGCTCGCCATAATGCAGAAAGAAGTTGCAGTCCGCTTCATGAGGATCCTGGTATAGGTGGTCGATCCGGTCGGTGTTGAAGGAAGAGCTTCTCCGCTTGATACCATGCACTTCATATCCCTTTGCCAGCAGAAATTCGGCGAGGTAGGCGCCATCCTGCCCGGTAATACCTGTAACCATTGCTATTTTTCGGCTCATAGATCCTCTGTTGATTCCTTGATATTGTCTTCATTAACCCTGATTGCATCTGGCAGGTAAGCGACTCCCCTTTTTGTTTCACTTTTTCCAGATCCGGAATTGGGTTTTTATTATTTTTTGCAAACAATCCATCCAAGCAGGAAACAAGCCAAACAGACGCCTCAGACGATTCTCAAAGGCAACAAAAACTTGCCACTGCATAGATTATAATATTGAAATATTTTGCTTTCTATTATAGAATAGATTTTCTATTCCCCTAACAAACCTGTGGAACATGAACCGCCTTCCTGATTGTCAATCGAAATTTCATTTCTCTTGGCAAAGGCTGCGTCGTTTTCCCAGCCAATGAATAATAATTTACATCCTTAAAGGAATCATGTCCAAGTCTATTTATGGTGATAAAGACAGGCTTGCATTGATTGCCTTACAACAGTCCCATCACCCAATATGAAAAAGCTCATTGATATTGTTGCCAGGCTCAGGTCTCCCGATGGCTGTCCATGGGACAAAAAGCAGACCCATGCTTCGCTGATTCCCTATCTGCTTGAAGAAGTGTGGGAAGTTATTGAGGAAATTCAGCAGGAAAAAACCGATGCACCATTGAAAGAGGAGCTGGGGGATCTGTTACTGCAAATTGTATTGCATGCCCAGATCGCCCAGGAGCAGGATCTTTTTACAATGGACGATGTCGTCGATGCCATCTCGGAAAAAATGGTCCTCCGCCATCCCCACGTTTTTCAGACAAACGATGGCGGACTATCTGATAAAGATCTGAAATTACAATGGCACAAAATAAAATCCAACGAGAAGAATCGAAAATCGATCACCGAAGGGATCCCGGTTGGCGCCCCTGCCCTGCTGAATGCCTTAACCATTAGCAAACGGGCAGCATCCCTGGGATTTGACTGGGAAACCCCCGGAGATGTACTATTAAAAGTCGAGGAGGAGTTGGATGAAGTCCGCCACGAGATGAAAACAGGCAACGCGGACAAACTGGAAGAAGAGTTAGGCGATCTCCTCTTTACTATCACCAATCTGGCGCGCGTGTACAATATCAATCCCGAACTGGCTTTGAAAAAGGGAAATGATAAATTCATCCGGCGATTCACTGTTGTTGAAAAGGAAATCATAAAGGCGAAGAAAGAGGGAACGGAGCTGTCAATGGAAGAAATGCAGTCCTGTTGGGAAACGACTAAATAATATGGCTGATCCACGATGAAAGCCGTAAAGGATCACTATTTCAAGAAGGCCAAAGCTGAGGGTTTCGCTGCCCGATCCGCATACAAGCTGCAGGAGATCGACCAGAAACACAGACTGCTGAAAAACGGCAACCGGGTTCTCGACCTGGGTTGTTATCCCGGCAGCTGGATGCAGTATATCTCCCAGAAAATCGGTCCGAACGGCAGGGTGATCGGTATTGATCGTACCGAATTGCGGATCGCGCTGAAAGACAATATGGGCTTTATTCATTCCGACATCGACGATCTCGACCTGGAGTCACCTGACTTAAGAGACAGTTCTTTTGATCTGGTCTGCAGCGATATGGCACCGAACAGCACGGGTATAAAGAATGTCGATTCAGAACGTTCTTTTCATCTCTGTCAATCAGCCCTCTATATTGCCAGCCACAAACTCAGGAAAAGTGGGTTTGTACTGCTGAAATCGTTTCATGGCAGTACATTCGACAGACTTGTCCGTCAGATGAAGTCTGAATATCAAGAGGTCAGAATCATCAAGCCGAAAAGCTCCCGGGACGAAAGCAAAGAGATTTTTATCCTGGGAAACCGAAAGCAACACACTTTTAAACAGCAAACACCATGACAACAGTTTTATGTGTTCGAAAGGGCAATAAGGTTGTAATCGCCGGAGACGGTCAGGTAACCCTTGGTAATACCGTGATGAAATCCAATGCCCGGAAAATACGGAGAACCTATCACGATAAGATTCTAGCCGGATTTGCCGGTTCAACCGCCGATGCTTTCACCCTTTTTGAAAAATTTGATGCCAAGCTGGAAGCATTTAACGGCAACCTTGTCCGGTCTGCCGTTGAATTGGCCAAAGACTGGCGAACCAACAGAATGTTGCGCAATCTTGAGGCCCTGTTGGCAGTAGCTGATGCCGAAAATTCGTTGATCATATCAGGCAATGGGGATGTCATCGAACCGGAAGACGGCATCCTCGCCATCGGCTCAGGCGGGCAGTTTGCACTGGCAGCAGCTAGAGCGCTGTCTGCCAATACCAGTTTAACCGCCAGGGAAATTGTTGCAAAATCGATGGAAATCGCCGCCTCAATCTGTATTTACACGAATCCCACGATCAGCTTTGAGGAGATTGACGCTCACAGTTCCAGCAACTCAAAATAGCAGGCATATCATTCCCAGAACAGGTTCCGGAATTTCATGCGGGTCTTGGCAAGTAAAAGTGAACCATTCGGCTGTTTATAAGATGCCATTTTTCTGATATTCTCAACATTCACCAGATAAAAAAGATAGACATTGTTTTCGAGGTAATAAGTGGAAATCACTGAATCATCATTAATTCCAAAAAAGATTGTTGACTTTCTGGACCGCTACATAGTCGGTCAAAAAAATGCAAAACGCAGTGTTGCAATCGCTCTGAGAAATCGTTGGAGAAGAATGCAGGTCCCGGAGGATCTGCAGGAAGAGATCATGCCGAAAAACATCATCATGATCGGACCTACAGGTGTCGGAAAGACTGAAATCGCCCGCAGAATATCCAAACTGGTCGACGCGCCGTTTATCAAGGTTGAAGCCTCCAAATTCACCGAAGTCGGATATGTTGGCAGGGACGTTGAGAGTATGGTGCGTGATCTGACCGAGATCAGTATCAATATTACCAAGAAAAAGGCAATGGAATCGGTTGAGGAAAAGGCACAGGATAACGTTAAAACGCGTATTCTGGAACTGCTGATCCCCTCTTCGCCAATCAGATCGTCCGACGATCTCAGTGACACGATCAGGGATGATACGGCTGTAAGACAAAAGTTTGCCGATAAACTGGACCGGGGAGAACTGGATGAAAAAATAATTGAAATCAATACGAAAAATCGATCGATGGGACCCAACATCGAGTTCTTTCCTATCACCGGCAGCGAAGGGATGGATATTAATATCAAGGATATGATGTCAAGTTTCATGCCGAAACAGACCAAAAAAAGAAAGGTCACAGTTGCTGAAGCCAGAAAGATCTTTGAGCAGGAAGAGGCCGAAAAACTGATTGATTCGGATGATATTAATACGGCTGCCATCAAGCGCGTCGAACAGTCCGGGATTATCTTTCTGGATGAAATCGATAAAATAACGAGCAAGAGTGACTCACACGGGGGTGGCGAAGTTTCCAGAGAAGGTGTCCAACGGGATCTGCTGCCCGTAGTCGAAGGCAGTACCGTCAATACCAAATACGGGCCTGTGAAAACGGATCACATTCTGTTTATCGCCGCCGGTGCATTCCACATTGCAAAACCATCGGATTTGATCCCGGAGCTCCAGGGACGTTTTCCGATCCGGGTGGAGCTGGATTCCCTCTCCAAGGAGGATTTTGTCAGAATCCTCACAGAACCGAAAAATTCCCTGGTTCGCCAATATGTTGAACTGCTTAAAACTGAAGGCGTAACACTCGAATTCAAAGACGAAGCCATCGAAGAACTGGCAAAAATTTCCAGTGAAGTCAACGAACAAACCGAAAACATTGGTGCGAGAAGACTTCATGCTATTTTGGAAAAACTGCTGGATGAAATCAGCTTCAATGCACCGGAGCTGTCGGGACAGACCATCGTCCTGACCCGTCAATATGTGCAGGAACGGCTGACAGATATTGCCAAAGATCAGGATCTGAGTCGGTATATCCTTTAAAACGGGTGGCTTCGGCAAAACCTTGACAATTAAATGACTTAAAAGCCCATGTTCGCAAAAAAGAGTGTCAAACACAGAGATCTTATTCTCAAAATGGCCATGAAGGAAATTGAGAAGATGCTGCGGGAACTTGAAAAAGAAGGTAAGGATCTGTCGCTGATGAAGCTGAGAAAATTCCAGAAAACGCACCATATTGACTGCATTTGCGCCAAATGTAAAAAGGCTGAGCAAAAGAAAAATCCAAGACTGCGCGGCTTGAGAGAATATGGATTTAAAGTGTATGTTTCTGAAAACGATCTGGAAGAGATTGACCATTCGAATTCGTTTTTCTCTGACTGATCAATACACATGTGGCCTCGTTTCCAAAACGGCATGTGACCATTGCCAAAATCGGTAACTATTATAAAAAAGAGTATTATGACAACACACCCATTCCAGATTATCGCCAGGGCGATTGCTGTTCTTTTCCTGACAGGGTTTCTATCTCAGTCAGGGCTGGCCATGCCAAATTCCTTTTCACCAATCGTGAAATCTGAAAAGGAAAAAATCGTCAATATCAGCACCTCCGCTATTGTAGAAAACCCCCATATCAAAAGAGATCCCCTTTTTGAACAGTTCTTCAAAAACATGCCTCAAAAACAGCGACAATCATCTCTGGGCTCCGGATTTATCATCAGCCGGAACGGCTATATTGTCACAAACCATCATGTCATCGCTAAAGCAGAGAAAATAGAAGTAAAGCTTTATGATGGTCAGATATTTACGGCAAAAATCATTGGAAAAGACAAATTGACCGAATTGGCATTGATTAAAATCGAAGCTGAAAACCTGCCCTTCGTGAAATGGGGAGATTCGGACGCGATTGAGGTGGGTGATTGGGTTCTGGCGATTGGAAACCCGTTGGGGTTTGATCACACCGTCACCGCGGGAATCATCAGCGCCCGGGGCCGCAGCGTTTTTGGTAACACTGCCTATGGTCAGTTCCTGCAAACCGATGCCGCCATTAATTTCGGAAATTCGGGTGGACCGCTGTATAACCTGGATGCTGAAGTGATCGGGATCAACACGGCAATCGTTGCCGGTGGCCAGAACCTTGGGTTTGCCATTCCCAGCAATCTTGCCAGAAAGATCATCCAGCAACTGCAACAGCATGGTAAGGTTGCACGTGGATGGTTTGGCGTAGAAATACAGGAGGTTGACAGCGAACTGGCAGAATCCTTCGGGATGCCGGCAGGAATGAGAGGTGTTGTTCTGACGGGAATAGGAAAAGGGTCTCCCGCCGAAAAGGCCGGTTTGGAAAAGGGTGATGTCATCGTTGAATACAACGGGGAACAACTGGATAAAACCAAACAGCTGCAGCAATTCGTTGCGGAGACAACGCCCGGATCAGATGTCCGTATCAAGATATTCCGCAATGGTTCATTTCTTGACAAAACCGTCACCGTGACCCTCAGACCTGCAGATAGCATTGTTTCTCTAGATACAACCAATGTCCTGTTTGGCATGCAGCTGACAGAGTTGACAACTGAACTGAAAGTCAAATACGGTCTGACTGAAAAATACGGTCTCCTGGTCGTTGAAATCGATCAAACCGGCATTGCATGGGAAAAGGGAATCCGGAAAGATGATATCATCTTGAAAGCTGACAATAAAGAGATGGAAGCGGTGGAGAACTTTGCCGAGGTCGTTGAACACGCGGAAAAAGGATCAAAACCAATAACGTTGCTGCTTCTAAGGGACGGCCGCTCCATCTTCATTCCACTCCCCGTAAAATAGTGGCCCCCCAGGGTTTGAAAATCGAACCGGGGAACCATGAGACTCCTGTTCGGTTTTCACCTGGATTAATATTATGATGAAAAAAAACAAACTGATCCCGTATATCTATGTGGGATTATTTCTTTTCGTCATCCTTATCATTCTGTTGGAAAACTCCTATCTTCTGATCGACCAGACATCGACCAACATTACCGAGACCTCCTGGCTGGATGCGGAAAAACTGATCTACTCTATTATCGCGGGCGCCAAACAAAGTATTGATTCCGTTCAGCTAACGGAACAGCAGGTCCAGCGTCATATCAAGAAAATAGCAGGCATGATCGATCGATTGTATATAGAAGCGGACGCAAAGGCAGAAGAAGAGTTCAAAGATATCCTGAAAAACTATAAAATCATCGCCTTTTCCATCCACAACGGAAAAGGGAACCTCTTGTATGCATTAAATCTGGATGATCTTCCCCCGGAGCTGCAAAAAACGGACACACTTGCATTTCCGTCCCCAAAGAAGCCGGATCCGGATGATCGATCATCTGGAAACAGCAGGGTCATGAACCAATTGAAGACGGATATGGCGGACAGTACCCGGAATTTGCAGATGCTCACCATTCCCCGGATAGTCAGTCCCCTGTCCCCGTCTGCCAATCCTGGATTTATCCACATCTACTTTGGAGACGAAAAGCTTGAGGAGGTCAGGGCACGCATTGGGCTGCAGCTGTTGATCAACTCGCTGGAAAACCAGAATGTCATACAACACGTCAGCTTCATGAACGATCAGTTGATGATTATTGCGGACTATGAACCCTCCCGGGTTGGAACGCTTGATGAAAAACTGGATAATCTGGACGCCCTGAATAAAGGCTTAACCTATAAATACTATAACCAGACAAATGAAACACAGACGTTTGTGCATTCAATTCAGTTGACACCGGACACAAGGGGTGTCTTTAGAGTTACATTCCGCATGACTGGTCTCAAACAGATATATTCGAATACATCCAAAATAACGATTATCAACAGCATCATCATCATGGTGATGGCATCCATTTCAGCAATGATTATGTTGATTTTCCACAGGCGTAATATCAACCGGATGGATGCCATGGAGAAAAAGATCCGGGAAAACGAAAAACTGGTATCCCTGGCAAACCTGACAGCCGGGGTGGCCCATGAAGTCAGAAATCCGTTGAACAGTATCTCGATCACCATTCAACGGCTGCAAATGGAGTTTACACCCAGGAATAAAGCAGATGAAGACGAATACATCATGTTGACGGCAACGATGAAAAACGAAGTCGACAGGATCAATGCGATCATCACTGATTTCCTCGATTTTGCCAAACCGTTCAAACCCAATGATACTTTTTTCGACCTGGAGGACTTTATTGAAGAAAACATCAGTTTCCTGTCCGCTGAAGCCCAAAAAACAAACATCCAGATCCACAAGTTTGTTTCAGCCAGCCAGACTCTTTTTCTCGGAGACAGGGAAAAGCTGACCCAGGTTCTGTTGAACCTTTTCTTCAACGCCCTGGAAGCAACACCCCAGGGTGGCACCATATCCATATACTCGGACATCACCAAAGACAAGAACTGGCAACTTAAAATCGAGGACACTGGGGAAGGGATTTCAGATCAGAATTTCAAGCACATTTTTGATATTTACTTCACCACCAAAAAAACCGGGACCGGACTCGGGTTGTATATCTGCAGAAAGATCATCCAGGCACACGACGGTTCCATTGAATTGAGGCCGAATCCAACCCGGGGAATGACAGCCATTGTCACCCTGCCCATCAAATCCAGTTAGAGTCTGTCGGATTCCCCTCAAGGAATTGCTGTTTCCTGAATAAGTAGCAAATGATGCGATTCTTGCATTATCATAACAGCCTGGATTCCATTGTTGTTTCCCGACGACTGTTTCTCTGATTCAAGATTAAAATAATCGAAACTATTTACTATATTTCCGGAGTCGGGGGTGTTATGAACCAAAACGATGGAAAACAGGACGTTTTCCAACTGCTCCAGGGATGGGTTTATGCGTGTTTTGGTTCATAGTACCCTCGACGGAGGGAAGCCTGAATAGTTACAAATAATCATTATCGTTGTCCCATGAAAACCAGAATTCTCATTGTTGATGATGAAGTTTCCACAACAGCCCTGTTAAAGGGGTTTCTTGTCAAACAGGGGTATGACATTACAACGGAGCATGATCCGGAAACAGCCCTTTCATTAGTTCGAGACCAGCAGTTTGATCTCCTGATTTCTGATTATCGGATGCCGAAAATGAATGGCCTGGAGCTGATCGAAAATGTACGGAAAATCGATCCGGTTATCGCTATATTAATGATCTCAGCCTATGGCAGTATTGAGACAGCTGTTAAAATCATTAAGGCCGGCGCTTCAGATTACCTGACAAAACCGATCGATCTGAATGAACTCCTCTTGCTGATCGATAAATGTATCGATAAGAAACGACTGGTTGTCGAGAACATGCAACTCAAAGAAATTCTGCAGGAGAAATTTCGATTTGAGAACATTGTCGGTAACAGTGCCGCGTTGAACGAAGTGATGAGTGTGGTGCAGAGAGTAGCCAGTTCCCAGGCAACCGTCATGCTCAGAGGCGACTCCGGCACCGGGAAGGAATTGATCGCACTGGCATTGTTCCAGGCCAGCAAGCGAAAAGAGAGGCCCTTTGTGAAAGTGAGCTGTGCCGCCTTGCCTGAATCATTGCTGGAATCAGAGCTTTTTGGGCATATCAAAGGCTCCTTTACAGGTGCCATATCTGATCGTAAAGGAAAATTTGAAGAGGCGGACACAGGCACCATCTTCCTGGACGAAATCGGGGAAATCAGCCTGACAACGCAGACCAAGCTTCTTCGCGTCCTTCAAGAAAGAGAATTTGAGCGGGTCGGGAGCAATGAAACCAAAAAAGTCGATGTACGCATCATCGCAGCAACCAACCGTAATCTGGAAGAGGCCGTCAAGTCCAAGGAGATGCGGGAGGATCTCTATTATCGACTCAATGTGGTTCCGATCTTCCTTCCGCCACTTAGAAAAAGAAGAGAGGACATCATCCCCCTGATCGAACACTTTATCACCAAATTTTCAAAGGAAAACGACCGGAAGATCATGGGGATCACCAAAGAAGCGCGCAAGATACTGGTTAAATATGACTATCCGGGTAACATTCGCGAACTGGAAAACATTATTGAACGCGCGATCGTGCTGACAAGGGATGATGTCATATCTGTCAAGGATCTGCCGCTGACCGTCACCTCCAATCACAAAGAGGCCGAAGAGAAACGCAACACCCCCTTTCTGGAGTTAATGACACTTGAGGCTGCTGAACAGGCCCTGATCAACATGGCACTTGAAAAGCACAATGGTGTTCAAACACGGGCTGCAAAGGAACTGGGTATCAGTGAGCGTGCCCTGCGATACAAAATCAAGACCCGAGTCGAAAAAGAGTCCTCCTGAGGCCGGGGGTGTATCCAGACTTTATTTTGAAGAGAGAATTTCCAGACTCTGAATGATATGCACGCCAGCCGCAGCCATCTCCTTGACTGCGTTCACCGAGTCGTTAACCGCCATATTGACTCCGCGGGTACCATCAACAATCAGTGACGTATTAAAACCACACTGGCGGGCATCGAGGGCTGTAAACTTAACACAATAGTCCAATGCCAATCCCACCACGAAAAGTTCTTTGACCTCCTTTTCCTTCAGATAGGCCGCCAATCCCGTATCACGCTGGTGATCATTGTCAAAAAAACCACTGTAGCTGTCCACTTTCGGGTTGGTCCCCTTCTGGATCACCCTCTCAATCCGATCCGTTTCGAGACCAACTGCCAGTTCGGCCCCCGGCTCGTTCTGGAGACAGTGAACCGGCCAGAGGATCTGTTCAATGCCGTGTAACAGGATCATCTCCCCCGGTTTTTTCCCGTGATGCACAGCAAAGCTCTCATGATCTGCCGGATGCCAATCCTGGGTGGCAACGATTAGATCAAATTTTTCCTGCAACCGGTTTACCAGAGGAATAATCATGTCCCCCTCCGGAACCGGCAGGGCGCCGGTAGGTAAAAAATCATTCTGAATATCAACCAGCAATAGCGTTTTCATATCCTTTCCACCTCAAGAAATGGGGTTGCTTCAATTTCTGGCTTTTATCATTAATTCAGTTCGAACATCATTCATTTGCTTCTCGTTGCCAACCGGATACAGATGAGGATTATCAAGCCGCAGTACCGTCGGATGGAAACTTTTTTTCTCCTGATCCACCCTGCTCTTTATCCGGGCCAGAGATGGACTGGCGATCACTTTATGACCATCAACAAAAATCGGGATTAATAGATCGGTGAAATCCGCACTTGAATCAATCTCTTTTTGACGGGTGACATCAAAAGGATCAACGATTTTACATCCATTTTTGTCCGGTCCGATCCGAATATCATAAATCATATCCGCTATATTCTGCCCTTTCTGCCGGAACCGCCTCACTTGCAGAATACCGGGTGTTGTTACTTTGGTTGACTGATTGGAGATTTTGATTTTATTTTCCCAGATACCACCCGGTTTGCGAATGGCTGATAGCTTAAAGACACCATTGAGTGCCGGATGATCAAAGGCGGTAATCAGCTTGGTGCCGACACCCCATATATCAATTTTGGCATTCTGGGTTTTAAGGCTTTGAATGATGTTCTCATCCAGATCATTGCTGGCCAGAATTCGGACATGGGAAAATCCGGCTTCATCCAGCATTCTTCTTGCTTCGATACTCAAATAAGCTAAATCTCCAGAATCCAACCGAATTCCTGAAAGCTCGAATCCCTTCCGATGCAGTCTTTTTCCAACTTCGATCGCGTTTTTGACCCCGGCCAAAGTAGAATAGGTATCCACCAGGAGGACACAGTTGTTCGGCTGAATATCGGCATAGGTTTCAAACGCTTCCAGTTCAGTCTCAAATGCCATGACCCAACTGTGGGCAATGGTCCCCTTGACTGGAATGCCAAACTTTTTTCCAGCCAACACATTTGAAGTTGCTGAACAACCACCGATAAATGCGGCTCTGCTGGCTGTGAGAGCACCGTCCAATCCCTGTGCTCTGCGAGCTCCGAACTCCAAAACCGGGTCGCCTTGAGCTGCCCGGACAATCCGTGATGCTTTGGTAGCAATCAGAGACTGAAAATTGATAATATTCAATAGTGGCGTTTCCAGCAGCTGACACTGGATCAGCGGTCCCTGAATCCTCAGCAGGGGTTCGAAGGGAAAGACAATGGTTCCCTCAGGTATTGCATCCAGTTGGCAGGTGAATTTCAGACCTTGCAGATAGGCGAGAAATCCCTTCTCAAAAAGCGGTTTTCCATCATTGCCATTCAAGGTGGCCAGATAGGAAAGGTCCGACTCCAAAAATCTGAGGTCCTCTATAAAAGAGATAACCCTTTCGAGACCGCAGCATATACAATAGTTCCCGTTAAACGGGGCCGATCGGAAAAAAAGATGATACGTCCCTTCAACCTTTTCCATGCCGGCTTTCCAGAAACTGTAGGCCATGGTCAACTGATAGAAATCAGTTAATAAGGAGCTGGAATCAGGATCGGGTACTGATGGTTCTAACCTGTCCATGTGCATTGAATGGCGTTGAAGTTTGTATGAACGCAATACGGAAGCGACTGGTCTGAAGCCGTTTCAGTTGATTAGACGCCGTTCTAGATGATCTTGGCGAAATGGAGCGGTTAAAACCCCGCCTGTCTGAGCGAAGCGAGTTGGGGTTTCAGCGACATGAGCCTTAGATCAACTTGAAATAAGTCTCCCAACTGAAAGGGGTTCATATCAGTCGCGGGTCAGCATCGAGATATCATTCCCATGTTTCATTGTGCCCGACAGGGCAATGACGGTTTGTCAGAATTCGTTGTTCTAACCAATCCCTACCAGCATTCAATACACCATGTCCACAGGGGACATTGGAATCCTGGCGACTTCAATGGATCGGAGTTCACCCGTATTGACAGGACTCGATGGAGCCCTGTCAAGAGATATTCCAGGCTGAGTTCGGTGCGAACAGGACTGGTTCCGGTGCCTGGCAAAACACCGGAAATCAAGCAAAATCAAAATGGGGTGTAAACGAGGAATGGGACAGTCTTGTTTTAAAAAAGCAGTTTGACCTTTTCTGCCCAGTTCAGCAGTGGTATCCAGTATACGCCAAAGAAAACAATGGGGAATGAGCAGGCGATAACAAAAGTAACAGGAAACCGGCCGGCCTGGATCTCTTTAATCGGTCGCTCCTCGGTGTCGATGATCATCACCTTGATGACACCAACATAGTAAAAAAGCGATATGACTGAATTCACAGCTGCAACAACCGCTAATAGATACAATCCCTCTTCGATCACCACCTTGAAAAGATAGAATTTTCCAATAAAACCCGCAAATGGTGGGAGTCCTGCCAGACTAAAGAGGCAGACCGTAAAACCGACCACCAGCCATGGCTTCTTCTTGATCATGCCGGCATAGGAAGCGATATCGAAACGGTTACCCTGGGACAGATAGATGACAGCCATGAACGCGCCCAGATTCATGAGCAGATAGATGGGTATATAGAAAAATACCGCCTGACGTCCCGCGGCATTCAGGACCGTGATCCCCATGAGCAGAAAACCGGCATGGGATATTGACGAATAAGCCAGCAACCGCTTGATATCCGTTTGTTTCAAGGCTGCAAGGTTACCCACCGTCATGGTGATCATCGCCAGTATGGACAGGATCAACGTCAGGTCCGACTTCTGAAGTGAAATATGGTACGAAAAAAACCGCATCAACAACGCCAGCCCTGCGACTTTCGGTGCGGTGGAAAGAAATGCGGTAATGGGTGTTGGCGCTGCCTGGTAAGCATCGGGACACCAGAAATGAAAGGGGACCGCCGATATTTTGAAGATCATGCCGGAAATGGTCATTAATATGGCAAGAAAATAGATCGCGGCGCCACTGGCGGAATAATCTGCCAGCCCCTTCCAGATGCCTGAAAACTTTAATGTTCCTGTGAGACCAAAAATGAGTGACATACCATATAACATAATCCCGGCCGCGAATGATCCAAACAGGACGTATTTCAGCGATGCTTCTTTTGACGCCGGTAGTTTGCGATTCAAGGCAACCAGCACATACGAAGGTATTGAAACCAGTTCAATGGCAACCGCTGTTATCAGGAGATTCGATGCAGATGACATCAGCATCATTCCCAGACAGACAGTCGCCAGCAGTCCGAAAACCTCCCAGTTGTTTTCTTTATTCAGTTCATTATTATTGGCCATCATCAGTATGGTAACTGCAATGACGATAAAAAATATCTGATTGTACAGTCGACTGTATGAGTCCACCTGGATCATGTCAAAAAACAGCGACTTTGAACCGCTCCCTGAACTTTCCAGCCAGAAACAGACCACCATGACCAGAAAGAACACAGCGCTGGCCGGCAGACGCTTTAAAAACGGGACAGCCTTTGCCAGAAAGAAAAAGATGATGGCAAAGCCCATCAGCACGTGAGCCGGGATAAAGCTTAAGTAGGGTAATGTATTTACCATTTTAATTACACAAGCTGTTGAATATTAGTTGGTTATCTTGCTCTGATGAATTTTCGCCGAAGCTGCTTCGGCGACCTGCAAGATATACTGGATACGAATTTAGCTGATTAAAATAGAGCTGAGATAATTCAACGATATTTCAAAGAAACCGATAAGCCGGTCCGGCAGTATTCCCAGGTAAAAGACAATAATGATCAGGGGAACAACCGAGGCAAGCTCGACAAATTTCATATCCGTCAGATTTTTGTATTTGACATTAAGCGGACCAAAAAACACCCGTTGATACGCCCACAGCATATAGGCTGCACCAAAGATGATCCCCAGACCGGATACAATGGTTGCCACCTGGTAAACCTTGAACGCACCGGTCAGGATCAGGAATTCAGAGATAAATCCGCTCATACCGGGCAAGCCAATGGCTGCCATAAAAGCGATACTGGTCACTGTTGCATAGACAGGCGTCACTGAAGCCAACCCTCCAAATCCGGCAATCTGACGATGGTGAGCCCTGTCGTAAACAACACCAACCAGAAGGAAGAGCATGGCCGTAATGGTTCCGTGATTAAACATTTGCAGAACCGCACCATTGATCCCCTGGGTAGTCGCGGCACCAATTCCCAGCAGTACAAAACCCATGTGACTGACCGATGAATAGGCAATCATCTTCTTCAAATCGGACTGTGCCAGCGCGCACAAAGCGCCGTATACGATATTGATAACAGCCAGCGCGATGAGAAAGTCCCTGAACCATTCAAATACGTCAGGAAACAACGGAAAGTTGATTCGCAGAAAACCATAGGTCCCCATTTTCAGCAGGACACCTGCCAGAACAACCGAAATAGCGGTCGGGGCTTCCACGTGCGCATCCGGTAACCACGTATGGAACGGAAAGATGGGGACTTTGATGGCAAATCCGATAAAGAGGGCAATGAAGACGACCTTTGTAAAAGGGAATCCAAAAATCACCGGTCCACTGAAAGACCCGCCCTCATGGATCCGTTGAACCAGTTCAATCATGTTGAAGGTGCGTTCTCCCGGTGCAAAATACCAGATGGCAATGATGGCCAGCAGCATACCCACACTACCTG
This sequence comes from bacterium, assembly GCA_018830885.1. GTDB lineage: Bacteria > SAR324 > SAR324 > XYD2-FULL-50-16 > XYD2-FULL-50-16 > JAHJRI01. The sequence continues at coordinate 16,529 of JAHJRI010000404.1, forward strand.
CCAGGGTATAGAGGAAGAACTTGATGGCTGCATAAATTCTGCGGGGACCACCCCAGATACCAATGAGAAAATACATCGGAAAGAGCATGATTTCCCAGAACAGGTAAAAAAGGATCAGATCCAGTGCGACAAAAACTCCCAGCATCGCTGTCTGCAGGAGCAGGAACATGGCGAAATAACCCCGCTCATACTGACTGATCCCCCATGAGGCGAGCGCTGCCACCACACCGATGATCAGGGTCAGAAGTATCATGGCGATGGAGATCCCATCGATACCAATATAGTATTCCACTCCCAGACTTGGAATCCAGGGTAGTTTTTCCACAAACTGCATACCACTGGTGACCCCTTTGACGGTTTTATCAAATTGGGTAAATAAAGGAATTGCAATGAAAAAATCTACGATCGTGGCCATCAGTGCAATCCACTTCGCTTTTTTTGCGGGCAACAGCCAGAGGAAAGGAACTCCGATTAGCGGCACAAAAACAACCCATGACAAAATATGACTCATCACAACCTCAATTTTGTTTTCAGTAATTAAAATAAGTTAAATAAGCGGATAGCCCAACTCTCCACTACCGCAGAAACAATACAACGGATGCCACAATAATAATAAATATTATCAATGAACTAGCAATAATCGTCTGGATTTTGCCAGATTGTAAAGAACTGGCTCCTTTACCGCCTGCCTGAGTACCCCATCCGGTTCCGTTTACCAGACCATCCACAATCTCATTATCGAAGATACCGATAAAGGCACTGCCGATGCGTCCCATATAAGCTGCAAAGTTCACCAAACCATCGACCACTTTCTGATCAAAAGCGGCCAGAAAATCAAACGTCTTACGTATCGGTGTGATGACCACCGCTTCATAGAACTCGTCAACAAAATATTTGTTGTTCAATACCATAAAAATCTTTTGTGCAACCGCGCCTGACATAATCTGCTCCCTGGCTTTTGGATATCGCATGTAAAAAATGTAAGCCAGAAATCCGGTGAAAAAAGTCCAGGCCACCGAGGCAATCATCAACCCCCACTCCAGTGCAGTGTGATCCTCCTGAACCGCATGACCTGATTCGACGCCATGTTCAGTTGCAACCTGATGACCGGATTCCGGTTTCATCGCGTTTTCGGTGTTAGACACATGCTCTGTTTTTTGTGCCAGTTGGATCTTATTGAAATTTTCCATTGGGGAACTGGAAAGATCATGTACAACGGGATCCAGGAAACTGCTGAAGTTGCTGTGGCCCCCCAGGAAGTGAGGGACATTCCAGAATCCGATGGTTAGTGCCGCAACCGCCAAGATCGCTATGGGGACAACGGTTCTCTTGGGTTGTTCCTTGCAGTGATCCCAGGTGTGTTTGTTCGCTCGTGTTTCGCCGAAAAAGGTCATGAACACCAGCCGCCACATATAGAAGGATGTGATCCCGGCAGCAACAAAGCCTACCAGCCACAGCAGCGGGGACCCCTGAATAAAGGCCTTCCAGAGAATTTCATCCTTGCTGAAAAACCCGGAAGTCAGCGGAAATCCCATAATCGCCAGCGTCGCGGCAATAAAAGAATAGCCGGTCACCGGCATTTTTTTCAGGAGACCGCCCATCTCACGCATATCCTGCTTATGATGCAAGGCGACAATCACAGATCCTGATGCCATAAAGAGAGCAGCCTTGAATGCAGCATGGGTCAAGAGATGAAATATCCCGGCACTGAAAGCCCCGACACTCATGGCCAGAAACATATACCCCAGCTGGCTGACCGTCGAATAGGCCAAAACCTTTTTAATATCGAACTGTGCCATGCCGATGGTTGCTGAAAAAAAGCAGGTCAAGGCAGCTATCAGTGAAATAAACCCGAGTGCGTGGGGTGCCAGCGTATAAAGGAAAAAAACACGACCCATCATATAGACACCGGCGGTAACCATGGTGGCAGCATGAATCAGGGCACTGACAGGTGTCGGCCCGGCCATGGCGTCCGGCAACCAGACATACAGCGGTATCTGGGCCGATTTCCCCATGGCACCAATAAAAAAGCAGATCGCGATAACCTCCAGCAGCGGAAATCCAAAAAAAGTCTGCTGCGCAAAAACATCAATGCGGCTTTGAAGCTGTGTAAAAGAGAGATCCGTTGATCCGAATAGCTTCATGGAGAAGAAAGCGACCAGCAAAATACCAGTCAGAAACCCCAGATCGCCAATTCGGTTCACAATGAATGCTTTTTTCCCGGCAATGGCGTTTTGTTCCTCAGTAAACCAGAAACCAATCAACAGGTAGGAACAGAGACCAACCCCTTCCCATCCCAGAAACATTATGACAATATTGTCCCCCAAAACCAGCATCAGCATGGAAGCCAGGAACAAATTCATATATGCAAAAAATCGTGAAAAGGATCGATCATCATGCATATAGCCCATGCCATAGATATGAATCAACGTCCCGATAATGGTTACGACAAGCAGCATCACGGCCGAGAGTGGATCATATCGAAATGTCCATTGCAGTTGCAGATCGGCCACCGAAACCCAGTGGGTCATGGAAATACGAATGACGCGCTCACTCACATCCAGGCCATTCAAGGTGATAAAGGATGTGACAGCGATAACGGCAGATGCAAACGGCATCGTGCACCCCAGAATACCGGTAACGTTCTCCCCGAATTTGGTGTATATTTTTTTCCCTAACAAACCCAGTATGAGGGCGCCCAATAAAGGCAGTATGGGAACAAACGGTATAGCTGACTGTATGTAACTCATTATTTTTTTTCGCTCAGTGTTATTTTTGATGGTTGCTGATCAAGCCGCTCCGGTCAGATGTCCTAACCCTTCAAACTGACCAGTTTATCTGCCCCTACCTGATTCAGTTCCTTGTACACAGATAGAGCAATTGCCAGTGCCACAACAGCCTCGGCGGCTGCCATTAAAATAATAAATACAGCAAATATCTGCCCGTCCAATTGTGACGCCTGGGACGGCGTAAACCGGGCAAAAGCGACAAAATTCAGAGCCGCTGCGTTCAACAACAGTTCAACACCCATGAGAATGGCAATAGCATTCTTCCTGGAGATAAAAATAACCATGCCCAGTGTAAACAATACGGCTGAGACCGTTAGAAATCCTGTCAGACCCATATTAATCTCCCTTTTTGACTAAAACCAAAGCACTGACAATCGCGGCCAGCAACAGAAAGGATATCACTTCAAAGGGGAGTACATACTCTTTCAGTAACAATCTCCCCAAATCCTTCGTCGTTGCCATCATCTCTCCCGGAACATGAGCAGGCCAACGGGTTGAATTTATAATGACAGTCAGCAGGACAACAAACGAAACGCCGACTACGACGGTCACCATTCCCTGGAAGGAGAGATTACTGGTTTTTGGATTTGAAATATCGGATGTCAGCATGGTCCCAAAAATCAGCAACACGTTGACACCACCGGCATAAACCATAATCTGGACAACAGCCAGAAAATCACCCCCCAGGAGAACATAGAACCCCGCCATCCCAAAAAGAACAAAAAACAGGGCAAAGGCGGACCTCAACAGGTTCTTGGAAAAAGCGACGATACAGCCAATACCGATAACCATTATGGCAAAAAAATAGAAAAACAGTTCGGGGATACCCATCATTCTTCAGCTCCTTTCTCTTTTACTTTTTCTTCTTTGGCAGCTTTCGCTTTCTTCGCTGCAGCTTCAGCTTCGATATCATTTGCCTTTTTTTCTGCACGCGCCTTCTCCTCTTCGCTGACAAACTTCAGTATCAGAGCTTCCTGGGACTCTGTATTCATCTCAAACCGGTTTGTGTGCCGAATGGCTGTGGTCGGGCAGGCCATCGCGCAAAGTCCGCAATACATGCATTTGGCTGCGTTGATATCGAAACGGGTCACCGTTCGGGTTTTCAACGCCTCTTTCTGGGTAAATCGATTCAGGACCGGGTTTCCCACCTCGTCTTCCAGCTTGGTCTTATCACATTTTACATTGTCGATCACAATACAATCGATGGGACACGCTTTCTGGCATATCTGGCACGCTGTGCAAAGCGAGAGATTGACATCCAGAATACCCCGGGAGTTCGCAGGCATTCCCATCAAAGTCCCTTTATACTTCTCCGCGATTGTCTTGTTGGTGGAGATATTGACCTCGGGATACTGAACGGTCTCCTTCCGGACAAACATCGTCGCAAAAGATATGCTCATCCCTTCAAAGGCGGATTTAAACCCGTTTTTTATATTTTGAAAATAAGCACCCATGATATTTAAACGCCTTGTAACACTGTTTTAGTAATTGTCATCCCTAGAGAACATCACTCGCCGGAGAGTTGACTGGAATCCTCTGTTCTCGTATATTCACCCTGACTCTGATAATAAATCGAATCAGAACAAAGACAAAGACCAGAAACATGATGACTGCCACAACACTCTGCACAATGGGTAAATGTTGTGTTAGCAGCATATAGATCGCCTGCCCCAGAAAAGCAATAAATGCCCCGGGCAGCAGATACTTCCACGACATGTCCATCAGCTGATCGATCCGAAACCGCGGCAATGTCCAACGCAGCCAGATCACGACAAAGATGATCACGGATACCTTGGCCAGAAACACAAGAATACTCAATATGGTATAGTCCTCCAGAACACCTGGCAGGTTACCACCTCCGAGAAAGACGGCTGTTGTTAACCCGCCCATGACAAATAGATTGGCCCATTCAGACAGGAAGAACACAGCATACCGAAATCCAGTGTATTCAGTGCAGTAACCCGATACCAGTTCCGATTCCGCCTCCGGCAGGTCAAATGGGGTCCGGTTGGCTTCGGCCAGTGAGCCGATAAAAAATATGATAAATGAAACAACCGTAAATGGACTCTTGAAAACCATCCAGTCCCAGGGCAGCCATCCCTGAGCCGCCATGATGCCCCCCATGGACAGTGTACCCGAGATCAGAATCGGTACCAGCAGGCCCATCCCCACTGGAATTTCATAACTGACAATCTGGGCCGCGGCTCTCATGCCACCGATAAGTGACCATTTATTGTTGGAACTCCATCCCGCCATCAGGACCCCGAAAACCACCAGCGCTGTAATGGAGATAAAATAGAAGAGGCCCACATTCAGATCGGCTACGATCACCCCTTTACCCCAGGGAAAGACGACCATGGTCCCAAATACACCGATCAGGCAGAAATAGGGCGCAATGGCGAAAAGCTTGCGATCCGCGCCATCCGGTATCAGATCCTCTTTCAGGATCAGCTTGACGCCGTCTGCCACCCACTGCAGGACACCCTGAGGACCCACCCGGTTCGGTCCCAGACGCGCCTGCATAAAACCGGAAATCCGTCTTTCAACCCAGGTCAATACCCCGCCAATGGTGACAAAGGCCAGCAGGACAACGACGCAGATGATGACCATTGAAATAATCTTTGCCGGTATGGGCTCCAGCCCTATACTTATCAAAATCGCTTCCATAACTTTTCTAATTGTAACAAATGGGGTTAACGATCCAATTCAGGTGCAACGATATCCAGTGAACCGATGATCGCCACGAGATCCGCAATGAAAACGCCCCTTGCGATTTCAGGAATAATGGACATCCCGGTGAAGGATCCGGTTCTGATTTTCAAGCGGACCGGGGAGGTATTACCATCGCTGTATATGAAATAACCGGTGTCCCCTCTGGGGGTTTCCGTTCTGAAGTAAACATGCCCCTTGGGGGGTTTGATGGTACTCTTGACGATCGCTTTACTTTCGCCATCGGGGATCTGTTTCAAGCACTGCCTGATAATTTTGATTGACTCACGGATCTCCTCAACCCGGACCATGTAACGGTCATAGCAGTCGCCCAGGGTTCCTTCCCGTCCACTGCCAATCGGCACGTCAAAATCCAGTTCAGGATAGACACTGTAAGGTTTGTCCTTGCGGATATCAAATTTGACCCCGGACCCCCTCAGGTTAGGCCCCACCAGGTTATAGTCAATGGCCATCTTCGCTGGAACAACAGCAACATTGGCAAACCGCTTGATGAAGATCTGGTTGTAGGAGATGAGACGGTTAATCTGCTCCACCACCACCTCAAAATGGTCCAGAAATTCGGCCGTTTTTGAAAGAAAAGTCGGTGAGAGGTCATTGTTGACACCACCGATACAGATATAATTATAGGTCAGCCTCGCACCACAGGCGATCTCCAGCAGGTCGTTGATATGTTCCCGCTCCCTCAGAAAATGGACAAACGGGGTAAAGGCCCCCATATCCAGATCAGCAGCTCCGATAGCGATGGCATGACTGGAAATCCGATTCAGCTCACAAACGATGACGCGAATATATTCTGCCCTTTTGGGTATCTCAGTCTCAATTCCCATCAACTTCTCGACAGCCATGCAGTACGCCAGATTTGCGTTCATGGCACATACATAGTCAACCCGGTCCGTATAAGGCACAAACCCCTGCCAGGTGACAGATTCGGCAATTTTTTCTATCCCTCGATGAAGGTAACCCACATCCGGATCACATTCATAGATGATTTCACCATCCGTTTTCAGAATGAACCGGATAACACCATGGGTTGAAGGATGCTGCGGACCCATATTTATTGTTAAATACTCTGTTTTCAACGCGGATGTCATTTTGATTTTCCTTTTGGTTCAAAGCTTTTTGTGATTTCTGAGGGGCTGTTATCAACACCATGATATAAATCGGGGGCCACATACCCCTTTCTGAGCGGGTGTCCCTCCCAATCCTCTGGAAGCATGATACGCCGCAGATCGGGGTGTCCCTGATAGATCACCCCCAGCAGATCGTAGACCTCTCTTTCCAGCCAGTTGGCCGATTTCCAGAGCGAGACGACACTGTCGATCTCGGGCTTTCCTAAAGGGATACTGGATTCAATGGTCACCCGGTGCTCTTTGTCATAGGAGTAAATATGCCAGAAAAGCCTGATCTCTTCATGAAGATGGGTTCCAGATGCAGCCTGGGAAATATCAAAAAACAGGTGCCAGAAAAGCTTGGAAGATTCAGTTTCATGGAAACCGGTATGGTTCATCAGTACATTGAAGTCCAGCGCCTCATCGTCCTTCAGATACCGCAGCACCGGCAGAACCCAGTCTGAACGGACATAGATGGAAGGTGTCGGCCCTTCCTCTTCCTGAAAGCTGACAATGGCATCCGTATTTTTCTTGATTTGTTCAAAAATCTCTAATGTGTTCAAATTTAACTCCTTGGTTACACCCGGCGGTTAATTTCCGGTGCAGTTGTTCCAGCTTTTTAACAGTCTCAGAAGCTTCAGTTGCAGGCACTTTAAAATAACAGGCTGATAATGGCGGTAGACAGGAAGACATCCCCGTCACGGTTTAAGATTGATCAGACCGCTTTAGCTGCTTTTTTCCGTAAATAGGGCTCTTTTTTTACTTTATTCTGGAGATCGATCAAGGCGGATAAGAGTGCTTCGGGACGGGGAGGGCAACCAGGCAGGTAGATATCAACAGGAATGACGCGATCAATGCCCTTCAGAACAGAATAGGATGACTGAAAAAGACCCCCTGAATTGGCGCAGCTTCCCATTGAAATCACATACCGGGGCTCCGCCATTTGCTCATACAATATTTTAACCCGTTCTGCCATTTTCATTGTGATCGTTCCCGCTACCAGCATCAGATCAGCTGTTCTGGGCACCGCTCTCGGTGCGGATCCGAACCGCTCCAGATCTGAACGGGGACCGGCGGTCTGCATCAGTTCAATTCCGCAGCAGGCCGTGGAGAACAACAGGTACCACATCGAGTTTGCCCTGGCCAGATTCAACACATAGTCCAGTGAGGTCAGGATGATATTGTCCGAACTGAATTTATTATACATTGTTTTCATTATTCTTTTCCGTTTTTCCCGTCTTCAATTACAAACGTTTTTGGACCGTTTCAAACCTAAACCGGTCTATTTTTCACTGGACAGTGTCCTCACCCAGTCAAGTCCGCCTTGTGACCAGGCGTAGATAAATCCAACCAGGAGGATGATAAAAAAGATGGCAATCTCGACCAGGGCCAGCAATCCCCATCCACTCTGCATAAGATCGCGGAAAATAACGGTCACGGGATACATGAAGGCAATCTCGACATCAAATATGACAAATACGAAGGCGATTAGATAGAATCGCATGTTAAACTGGGAAAATCCTGGACCAACTGGAATTTCACCGCATTCATAGACGGATCGTTTTATGGGATTTGGATTATCCGGTCGAATCAGTTTTCCGATCCGCAGGGTCACGGCAACAAATACAATCGCGATTGCTGCAAATATAAAAACATTAGCAAAATCTATTAACATAGTCCGTTTTCCTTATCTTTTAAAACAATTTTGGTATGTGAAGCCCGACCGTATTCTCACCCGCAGCGAATATAACGGGATCGGCCAGAAACAGAAACCAGCTTTTTACCAATTCGTGAAACAGGGTCAGGCTGTCATCAAGTCCTGCAGTGGCAAAACTGGCCGTTTCACTTTTCCATATCCATAAAGAACCGACCTCATGTTTCTGTCTGGCCTGTTATCCACTGGCTTCATCTTTTTTATGGAATGGTGAACCGGATGAATCTCTTTTTTTTTGTTTTGATCGGCTTAATATATAAAACCTATCATGGTCTTCCTACTTGTATTCATTTTTTTTACTGATCCCAATCATGATTTTAACCATCAATGACCCATTCCTTGATTTCTCATGAAAGAGCTGAATATGGACTTCTGCGAATCGGCTCTGTCATCCTGATCCGATGTGGCTGAAGCGTCTCAGACATTTGTCAGGCAATCCCTGCACTGGATGATCGGACAGATAAAAATAGATCATGACGGGAAGGGAAAATGGTGTTGCCGTGTCAGATTTTACAGTGTCGGCGTCTGGGTCAGAAAGAGAGAATCAGGGTAATGAGATGATAGCGATTCCCGGTTGCAGAGCCATACAACACCTGAAAAAGGCATTGCATGGCTTGCATCCAGTTGATCCCCAATCAGGAAGCGACTATACCCTTTTATACGGATGGTACATAGGCTTCCAGATATTGGACCGAACAACCTCATGCAGATCCTCGCGCTTCAGGCCAATATGCGGGTTTTTCTCAGTTATCAGTTTCAGGACACCGATTGCTGTTCGGACAGCCACATTCTGAATATCCTTCACTCGCGGATAGACGATGCCGGCATCGAGATCCGGTTTCCCAACGCAATCGGCCAGAGCATGAGACGCCGCTGTGAACATTTCATCGGTTAAAATCTGAACTTTGGACAGCATGGCAGCCATGCCGATGCCCGGGAAAATAAAGGCATTGCTTGCCTGACCGATGCGATATTGTTTGCCCTTGAACGTAACATCAGGATACTGGCTTCCCACGGCAACAATCGCTTTTCCATCACTCCAGCGGTAAAGTCGGTCCGGTGTGACTTCGCTTTCATCAGCAGGGTTGGAAAGCGGAAAAACCACGGGCCGATCTGTATTCTTCAGCAGGGCTTCAATATGCTCTTTTTTAAAGGCTTCGCTCTCACCGGAGATACCGACCAGGACTGTTGCTTTGACATTTTCCAGGACATCCAGCAGAGATGGGTCTCCAGATGAGAGATGCCATGACGAGAGCAACGCCGGGTCCTTGGCAAACGGGCTTTTGTATTCCTCCAACTCAGGGCGGTCGTTCAGGACCAAGCCTTTGGAATCGATGAGAAAAATCCTGCTGTTGGCGGCTGATTCATCCATGCCGATATTGACCAGTTCGGTACTGACCTTACGGGCAAATCCAACACCCCCGGATCCGGCTCCGAATACCACGAAAGATTGGTCTTTCAGTTCCTCTTTCTTGATCTTCATCGCATTCAGGACACCCGCCAGTACCACAGCTCCCGTGCTTTGGATGTCATCGTTGTATGAGGGAAGGAATTCTCTGTATTTTTCCAGCAGCTCAAATGAATGCCGCTTGCTGAAATCTTCCCACTGCAGAATTGCCTGGGGGAAGTATTGTTTGACATTCCTGACAAATTTATCAATAAAATCGTAGTACTCCTGTCCCCTGATCCGTTTGTGCCCGATTCCCAGATATAAAGGATCCCCCAACAGCTCCTCGTTGTCTGTCCCGATATCCAAAGCAATGGGCAGGCAATAGGAGGGGTGAATACCAGCCCCGATTGAGTATAGGGACAGCTTCCCAATGGGAACGGCCATACCACCCACACCGATATCGCCAATACCCAGAATGCCCTGGCTGTCTGTCACCACGATAATCCGGACATGCTGTGATGGAAAGTGGTGAACCATTTTACTCATATCATCAACATTTTCCCTGGTTATATAGAGTCCCCTCGCCCGCTGATAATGATGGCTGAACTGCTGACAGGCCAGGCTCACCGTGGGAATGTAGATGATGGGGATCATCTCTTCGATATGCTCTTCCAGCAACCCGTAAAAAAGTGTTTCATTTCGATCCTGGAGCGAGCGCAGGTAAATATACTTGTCGATATCTGTCGGTGCGGAACAATAACCTTCATACACTCTGGATTTCTGGTCTTGAAACGAAGCCGTACTCGGCGGAATAAGACCTTCCAGGTGGAAGACTTTTCTTTCCTCTTTAGTAAAGGCAGAGCCCTTATTCAGATTTCGATCGTTTATCAATTCCAGACCATCTACTGAAACCGGAATAAACGGTTTGCCCTGCTGATCACGCCACTTCTGATATCTCTCTATGGACATATGCTCCCCTTAATAAAAATACAGGTTTAGATCCCTGGGTATCTCGTTTTCTAAGAATCTCGCCACAAGTACTGTACCCACCGGCATGCACTGTTGCCAGCTTGCGGAAATGATAACAAACTTGTGAATTAAAAAAAAGGAAAAACGCAAAAAATGATATTACCACACCGTGCAGCTGCTTATGCCGGTCAGAACTCATAGATTGATGGAAACCCTTATCAGGATGTCGTTTAAACAGGCTGCTTGAGTGAGAGGTGGTATCTGATAACTGCATGTAAACTGTCTGTTCCCCGGATTAAGTACCGATCAGAATCCACCTTTATCAAATCTGGAAATGTTTGACAACCGGTCAAACCAGTGATGCCCCTGTTTTCAAGCGGAGATGGGGGTGTGCGGGATACAGAATTCAGAGGTCGATCATATCCTGGGCGCCTTTGTACCAGCTGTGGCAGGTGCCTTCCAGCGAAACCATGCAGGGGCCGTAAGGGTCGTCCGGGCGACATTTATCCCGAAACAGCTTGCAGTCGGTTGGCAGCAGTTCGCCCAGCATGATCCGATGGCACTGGCACCCGGGGGGATTTGCCCGGGAAGGGTAGGGAGGTGTGCAGTCAAACTGGCGACTGGCATCCAGATGGGCATAGGTTTCTTTGAGAACAAATGCCGTTCCATCCACCGTATCAATTCCCCGCCATACGCCGGGAACCAGGTCAAACACCGATTCCATCAATGCCCGTGCCGTCGGATTGCCATGTTCCTGGACCACCCTCGAATAAGCATTGATCACTTTGCACGAGCCGGTTTTGATGGAACCCAGCAGATTCCAGATCGCAGACAAAATATCCACCGGGGTAAACCCCGCTGCCACGCAGGGCAGATGATAGATAGTTTCCATGTAATCATAGACATGGATACCTGTGATCGTTACCGCATGACCCGGCAGCAGAAATCCCTGTATGGAGGTTCTGTTGTGCACTTCCATCAATAAATTGAAAACAGGGGGAATGTACCGGTTAGCAATCAGGAAAAAAAGATTCTCCGGCACGCCTTTTTTTATCATTCCGGCTGTTCCGGCAGCTGTCGTTTCGAAACCGATGGAGAAAAACACAAATTTCTCATCCGGGTTTTTCTGCGCGATTTTTATCGCTTCCAGCGGGCCGTAAACCATGCGCACACTGCCCCCGTTTTTCCTGGCGCTGTCCAGTGACTCCCGGGTGGCTGGAACACGCAGCATATCGCCAAATGTCAAAACGGTGATCCCCGGCTGGTAGGACAGGGTGATCGCCTGATCGATCGATTCCACAGGACAAATACAGACCGGACAGCCCGGTCCGGGGATAATCTGAATGGTTTTTGGCAACAACTGTCGCAGTCCGTACTGGACTATTTCATGTTCATGGGTACCGCAGACATGCATCAGCCGGATCTCTCCAAGTTCCTGAGCAACAGCGGTTATCTTTTTCGACAGCCCATTGACTAAGGATTTATCTTCATACTGTTTTAGTGTTTCACTTGTGCCCATGATTCTCTCCGGCAATCTGTCATGACCTGAACGTCACAACGAAAAATGAGATAGTGGCAAGGGGAGATTTATACGCTGCCAGGTGTCCCCTGGTTTGTGATTCGGTTCATCAAATCGTTCCCAGTTGAAAACCGGCTCAGGCGGATGACCCGACCGGCGGTATCATTTTAACGGGCCAACCTGTTCAGCCAGGTTGACCGCAAACAGTTGACCAACAGATATCCCGCCATCATTGGGCGGCAGACGCTGATGCCAGTATCCCCGAAATCCTTCCGCCTCCAGGCGGGAGATGGCTCTTTCAGTCAGATACCGATTCTGAAAACATCCCCCTGACAAGGCTACTTTTTCCACGCCAGCCATTTTGGCGACCTGAACAATCATTTCAGCAAGGCCGTTGTGGAACTTCAATGCCATCCGCCCAACAGCAACCCCTTTTTGCAGGTCCTCAAGTAATTCCAGGATCATCGGTGCCCAGTCGATGGTATCTCCGATTGAAACCGTATAATGTGTGTTGTCTGAAAGACCATTCATGGCAAACTCAAGCTCCATGGCAGCCTGTCCTTCGAATGATGTCAGCTGTCTCAGGTCAATGATCGCAGCAACGGCATCGAACAGCCGGCCGATACTGGTCGTTCGGGGTGAGTTGAATCCCGTCTCCAGCATCCGGACCAGAACACGCAATTCTTGTGCGCCAAATGAAGTCAACAGGGACAGGTGCGATTGATTTAAAAGGGTCTCACCAAAGATCTCATACAAAATGCCCAGCGCCGAGCGCCGGGGTTCCTTAATCGCTTTGGTGCTGCCCGGGAGTCTGAAAGACCGCAATCGGATCACCTGCTGATAGCCGGATTCAGTGACCCGCAAGAACTCACCGCCCCAGACGGTCTGATCAGGTCCATAACCGGTGCCGTCCCAGGCAATCCCCAGTACTGGAGGGGTTAATTGGTTTTCAGCCATACAGGCGCAAATATGGGCATGGTGATGTTGAATCTGAACCAGGGCGATACCAGCCGATTTTGCATACCGGGTTGACTGGTAGTCCGGATGCTGATCGCAGACAACCAGGGCCGGTGTGACGTCATAGAGCCGACACAGGCTGTCAATGGTCTCCTGAAAAGAATGGACCGATTCTTCGGTTTCCAGATCGCCAATATGCTGGCTGACGAAGGCATTTTTCCCCACCTGCAGGGCAACTGTACTCTTCTGATGGGCGCCAACAGCTATGACCCCGGTATTCTCATGTTTCAGTGTAATCGGTAAAGGCGCATACCCCCGGGAACGGCGAATCATCATCTCACGCCCCATGACCACCCGTACCACCGAATCATCAACATGTCGCACAATGGGTCGATCATGTACCAGAAACAGATCGGCAATATTCCCCAGTTTCTTCAGCGCTTCTGCTTCTTCAATACAGATCGGCTCATCCGATATATTTCCGCTGGTTGCCACAACAGGACACCTCAACTGGGACATCAGGATATGGTGCAGCGGAGAGCAGGGCAGCATTACGCCCAGGGTCGGATTTCCAGGCGCAACGGCCTGTGCAATAATGCTGGATGTCAGCTCTTTTCGCTCCAGAATGACAATCGGCGCCTCCGCTGAGTGCAGAACCCGCTGTTCCAGGGGGTCCAGTCGGCATACCTGCTTGACAGCAGCAATGGTATCCATCAGGATGGCAAACGGTTTTTCGTTCCTTTTCTTTTTGTGTCTCAGGCGA
>JAHJRI010000405.1 GCA_018830885.1 bacterium
GCTTCACTGAAACTATTACCTTCTTCACTTCAGGCGTAAGCGCTTTTCCTTGAGTTGCCATGACACCTCCTATTTTTTCGTTGTTTTGAGGTATCATACAAAAATAAATCAAAAGTATCAACTCAATTGCGAAGCACTATAGGCTTAGATTCATACTTAAAAAATGAGGCAGAACAGATTGAAAAAAGACTCGATAAATGCCTTTAAGTATTAAAATTTCAGTCTTATTTCGCAGGAGTCTGCCACTGCTTAAGCATTTATCATAGTTTCTAAGTCAGTTGATATCCCGATTTCTGTGAATTGTCTGACGTATCTGTGAAATTGAGGAGTTATGCCGCTAAAGAATATTATTTTTGAACGATTACGGGAAAGTCAATTTGGCTTTAAAGAGGATGATAAATACTTCAAGGAGGGCATCTGTCCAGGCTGTGGTCAAAAGAGTTTCTACATTAGAAAGGATGCTCTTTATAAGATCGTCTGCAACCGAAAAAACAAGTGCCGGTATATGCTGCCAATTAGCGAGCTGTACCCCGATTTGTTTGACAACCTCCGCAGCATTTCACCAGCTACGCCACAAAATCCCAATAAAACAGCAGAAGCCTATTTGACCTGTGTGCGTGGATTTAAAAACGTGTCGCAATTCAATGGGTACTTTAAGCAGGGTTCAATCAGAATCAAGGGAGAAGAGTATCCGACGGTTCGCTTTTATCTGGCAGAAGATATCTATTGGGAGAGGATTATTGATTGCCGGGACCGGCAGCAGAACTTCAAGGGCAGATACGAGGGCATGGCCTGGTCTATTCACAAAAACAGTGAGCTTAAAGGCGACGTGTTTCTGACAGAAGGTATCTTCGATGCCCTGTCCTTGAAGGGTGCAGGCAAAATGGCGGTCAGTGTGATGTCGGCTGGACATATTCCTGAAGCATATTTAAAAAAGCTGATTGGTAAAGGTATTCGGTGGCATGTTGCCTATGACAATGATCCGGCAGGACTGGCAGGTGCTAGGAAAATCTTAAATTGGCTGGCTTCCCAGGGGGAGGCGGTTTCTGTTTGTCTGCCGGAGGAAGGCAAGGACTGGAATGATCATCTGCGGGATGGAACGCTTTTTTTAAGCTCCTTTTTTGAGGAATGCCGGTTTCGCGGCCGGCTGTTCGAAGCCCCTGACGCCAACAGTTATGCTGAGATATTAAAGGAGAAATACCGCCTGCCTCTCTGTTTTGAATATGATGGCTGCTATTGGGGCATAACCCAGGAAAAAAACGATCCGGTTGTTTCACGGCAGAGCAATTTCCTGCTGAAGCTGCTTTATACCCTCAAGGATGAAGCAACCGGTGATGTTCAGTACCGGTTCTGGGTGACCTATCAAAACAAAAACCGGCCCAGGGAAATTCAACTCAGCTCGGCTAAACTATCGAACGTCCAGGCGTTCAGAGAGGGAGCATTGAACCAGGCGCCTGGAGCTATCTGGCATGGGCAGAAGCAGTCTTTATATTTCAATTTACTGGAAAAATTCTTCAAAAAACCGCCGAGAGAGGTCCGCTGTCTCCAGCAGATTGGTTACGACCATAAAACAGGGGCGTATATATTTTCAGATCATGCATACAGCGCCGAGGGCCGGTTGCTTTTTCCGAATGATTATGGCTTTTTCTCTTTTTCATCCAGGCACGATGACAACGTAAAAGTCATCTACAGCAACCGGAATAATCATTTTTCAGTCGGAGAAGCATTTGACTGGAAGGTGACCAATACGCTGATCGACGCCTGGGGGTGGGAGGGATTCTGTGTGTTCTCCTGGTTTTTTGTGTCTTTGTTTTGTGAACAGATCGGACAAAAATTTGGCTGGTTTCCGTTTTTGTCGATATTTGGTCCTCCAAATACGGGTAAGACCACACTGACAAAATGGATCTGGATGACATTGGGCCGGGATCATGAAGGGATTCAGGCAACTAAAAAGTTCACTGCCAAATATGTTGCCAGGCAGATGGCTTTATACAGCGGCATACCGACGGTGATTAAGGAAATTAACAAAGCTGTTACCTGCTTCAGCTTAGAAGACCTTCTGCCGGCATTTGACCGTGATCCGATTATTGGCCGCGCTGAAAAAAGTCATGGGTTGGAGACCTATGATTATCCATTCAGGTCTGCTTTGATCTTCATCCAAAATGATGAACCGTTTGAATCTCGTCCACTGAAGTCACGCATCATCAGCCTTCATTTTTGTGATAAACGGTTTAATCTTCGCAATAAGACCTCCCTGACTGCCAGTAAAAAGATCCGCCAAATGTCCATTGGCGAACTATGCGGATTTAGACATGCGATCCTGTCCCGGCATCAGGACTTTGTACAGGCCATCATCAACCGATACACAATTGAAGAGGAACGTTTTCTGAAAATTGCGGAAACCTCGCGTGTGGCACAGAACTATGCCCTGTTGTGGTCTGCCTGTAATGTGCTGGGTCAATATGTTTTAAGATGGAAAGAGATCAAGGAACCCTGCCTTGAGTACCTGGCTCAATCCATCAGGGAAAAGGAGAGGGCTCTGCAGGCAGACAATTTTTTGATTAACCGGTTCTTCGAGGTGCTCGATGATCTGATTGAAACGGGTCTTTTGGAAAATCATGCCCCGGTAATCAAGCAAGGTGATGAAATCCGGTTTGCCTGGCGGGCGTTCCAGCAGCTGGCCATCGACCAGCGACAGACCGATCTTTTTAAAGACGTACCCCAGCTTCAAAAGGATCTGCAGGGATCATCCAGATTCATCAAATATGCTTCCATGCATTCCAACATCACCAATAAAAACATTCAACTATGGTCTTTTTTCCGGGATTCGAGCAGCAGGGATTCACCGCCTGGAAACAGTCAGGAAGAAAAACAAGGGGGGTAGGAAGGGAAATCTCATCTGAGGTATCTATATTAGTTAAACTGTTTATTAATACAATAAAATAAATCTCAGAAAGCTCTCAGATCACCTCAGATCATCTCAGATTGGATCAGAACATCTCAGATGGTCTATGGTGTGTTTTATTTTTACATATCAGTGAATTAAAAAATATCTCAGATTTTATATCTGAGGTGATGAAGCCAGGTTTATCTAAGGATACAGCCGAAATTAGCCCATTTCTCAGACATAAAATCGACTATGGGGGTACCTCTTTGTCAATCTTTTAACCGTTTTCGTCTGATTGGATCCATTTCGAATTTTAGTCGGTGAAAAGCGAATGAAGCTTCTTTTGATGCAATATAACCATTTTACAATTTTACAGGTATGGGAGGGAGTGAAATGGGAAACCTCATACCGCTGGTTAGACCGTAAGATGTCAGTGGGAAATCACACGTTCTTTAATACCATTTTACAATAATACAAGTATGGGAGGGTTCAAAATGGGAAAAGTCATATCTCTGGTTAATCCGAAAGGCGGCAGTGGCAAATCAACCTTGACCTTATGTCTGGCAGAGGTTTTTGAGAAAAGCATGATCGTCGATTTTGACCCGCAGGCCTGCCTGTGGAGCTGGTATCAGGAAAGAACTCTGAATAACCGTGATCAGGACGATCATTTCATGGAAGTCGAGTTTTACGGATTGGAAGAGCTGTCAATCGAGCGGTTAGATGCGCTGTCACAGTTGAATGACTTTGTTTTTATCGATTGTCCGGGTGAAAGCGAAGCCGGTGAGAAGACCCGAACAGCACTGGTCTATTCTGATCTGGTGATTATACCGGTGCATGGATCAGATTTTGATATTACATCACTGCTGAATCATTTGGCTCCGCTGCTCGAAGATGCTGCCGCCAGCAATATCAAAGGTGGAAAAATCATGTTTCTTCCGGTTTTTGTAAATCCGCTCGCCAGGATAGACAGGGTCGTCAGCCGGTTTGAAGGATTGGGTATCGAAGTCATGCAGGGTGCCTTTAAAACGCGACAGGTGCTGAAGGTTTTTCCGGAACAGGGACGGACTTTGTCTGAATTCATTGAGAGCGGCAAGCTTGCAAGAGACCGTATACAGGCCAGGGAGGCGATGTCTAATGTCCTTCAGATCGCTCAGCAGGTGATGATCCACAGCAGGAGGCAATAGTGAATCTCGCAGACAGAAAAAAGAAACTCGATAAAGCAAAAGGGTTTATTACATCTGGGAAGAATAAAGATACGCAGAAACCGGAAACCGGGACTGCCAGGGAAAAAAATTCAGCTGATAAATCCTATGCGACCTACTATCTGCCCCGGGAACTGATAAAAAAGATACGATTGGAGGCTATCAAAGAAACCGATTCGGGAAGACCGTCCCATATTGTGGAGAGAATTCTGGAAGATTATTTTAGTAAAGCTGATTGAGAAGGATTCATGCTTCTCTGTTTAGCTGTTTTGCATAAAAACAAAAATATTCACTGACACTCTAAATGGATTCTAAATTATACTCTGAAAAGGTGTTGTTGCTGGTATTGAAGCGCTTATTTTTTGAAGTTGCTCAAGACCTACAAGAAAATGATCGAGTATTAACAATCGACGAAGCGGCCGATTTTCTGAAGGTCAAAGTGGATACAGTCAAGCGATTGGCTTTTAAAAAACATGAGCTGCCCTATTCCAAACCTGGAAAGAATGCAGTATTTTTACGTGAGGACCTGTTGAAGTTTCTTGAGAAGCGACGGATTCCTTCGATTCATGACGAAGGAGTATAATCGTGGATCAATTTCAATCACTCGGTTACAGCCCGATCGTAACCGTATATGAACGTAAAAATACAAAATGTAAGTTTTGGATAAATTATAAATTGCCAAACCAGGCGCGGGTCAGAAGGCCGTGCGCTGACAGCAGGAAGGAAGCGGGACGCAAAGCACGCATCAAGCAGGCCCAACTGCTAAACGGTAACTTCGATGAGTACGATCGAAAAAAGCTCGGAAAGTTTCTGCGAACCGAGCAACGATTTACCTTTGGGGAGGCTAAACAAGTTTATTTCGAACTTACAGCTAACACCAAAACCCCGAGAACCCTGAAGCGGGATGAGTATCTCCTGGATGTAGCGTTCGGTTTTTTTGAAAAACGGGGCGCGACGATCCTGGACGATGTCGTTCCCCTGGATTGTGTAAGACTGATATCCTGGTTGAAGGGGAAAGGGCTGAAGCGGGCCAGTATTCAAAACTACTGGAAAGCCGTTTCGAAAGTATACACCAAACTTCGTAAAATGAAGCTGATCAAGCTCGACAATCCGATGGAGGATGTCAATCTTCCAAAGGGTGGAAATATGTGCCGGGAGCGCATCCCGACTATGGAGGAAGTGCGGTTGATTATCTCCTATCTGGATGCTCAGTCGGTGAAAAGTACCTATGTTTCACCGCTTGATGAAATCATCCGTTTTACGTTGTACACCGGTGCCCGAATCGGTGAGGTTCTACATGCCGAATGGGGTGATTTTAATTTTGATACTGGTTACTGGCATATCAAAACAAAGCCAGACTGCCCAGGTATCGAAGGACTGGGATGGTCCCCGAAGTGGGGTAAGGCAAGATTGGTCAAACTGTTTCCGGAGGCTTTAGAGATACTGCATAACATGCCCAGACGGGAAACCGTCGGTTATACGCAGGGGGATGACGGAACCAGCATTGCCATTCCTGCCGGATTCGTTTTTCCCAAGAAGCGGGTGACCATCTCCGATAACTGCAGGATGAAATCGAAGAAAGGACATTACAAGTGTATCAGGTGCAATGAGTACGAGGATAAGGAGTTATGCGAGCACAGGATTGTGGTTTATTCCAGGTGCGATTCAGTCAAAACCGCCTGGAAGAGCCTCTGCAGCAAAACTGGAATTGAAGATCTCCATGTGCACGACCTGAGGCGCTTTTTCAACCGGGTGATCTTGCAGGAAAAACTAGGCTTCACTCCTGAGGAGTCCGGCCGATACATCGGCAATTCCGAAGATGTGAACCGGGAGCATTACAGCCCTATCTCAATTGAGACATTTGAGAGAAAAATATGCCAAACCAGTTTCGGTGAATTAATCAACGAAAATACCTATCTGAATTAAGATGCCAAGTGTCCGGTCACAGATTGGTCACAGAAGTGATTACCCACCAATTTAGGCAGATGTAAGTGGTTGTTTTCACTGGTCGGAGTGAGAGGATTTGAACCTCCGGCCCCTGCCTCCCGAAGACAGTGCTCTACCAGGCTGAGCTACACTCCGATGCTGCTGGACAGCGATGACATGCCGGCGGGGTCCGGCTGTTCCAGGGATGGATGGCCAGGCGCTGGGTTGTGGGCCACCTGTCCTGCCTGCTGCATTATTTCCCCAGTCTAATCAAAACCAGCGACTAATTCAAGTAGAGAATGCAACAAAAAATTCTGCCGTTCCGTCTGTCGCGGCGGCCGGTTTGCGGTGGTCCTGCCGTGGAGGCGGGAAAAAAAGGATGGCGATTATATGTCACAGGTCAAACGCCGGGTGTTAAGCGGTTCAACAAGTGACGAAAAAGCCCTATGGTGGTCTTGATCAGCTTAAGTTGCTGAATTGTCAGTGGTGTTATCCGGCATGGCCTGTCGCGTAGAACGAAGCGGGAAACGCCCGGATTCCCGGACGGAAAACCGGGGACACGAATGATCATGTCCCCGGTTTTCCTTGAAACACCAACCCGTTGATGCTGACTGGGTTCCATTGAGTCAGGGTGCCCTTTGGATAGCACAAAAACGGTTTCATATTTTTTCCCCCATTCTAACAGGTAAACATGAGTAGTTACATGACATTGGCTTTGTATATCGGTGTGGGATTGCTGGGTGGTCTGGGCGGTGCCCGGCTGAAACTGCCTGCCGGCGCCATGGTGGGCGCCCTGATCGCGGTGATTGCCGTGAAACTGATCCTGAAGTCCGAGTGGGAGGCGCCCAAGGGATTCGGGTTTTTCCTGCAGGTGCTGCTGGGGGTCCTGGTGGGGGCGGGATTTCATCCGTCCATGCTGCAGACCTTCCACAAGCTGATTGTCCCGGTGGTGCTCTCCAGCGTGGTCCTGGTCGGGACCGGTCTGTTGCTGGCGGTGATCTTCCACAAGCTGGGACTGCTGGACCTGAGTACCGGCTACCTGGGCACCAGTCCCGGGGCGATGACCGTCCTGGTGGTCCTGGCCCTGGACAGCGGCGTGAACACGGTGGTGGTCACCTGTTTTCACCTCTTCCGGGTCATTTTCGTGGTCCTGACAGCCCCCCTGCTCCTGAAATGGATTTCAGGCTGAAATCCGCGTGCCGTTAACGTGAACCCCTGTTTTTAATTGCATTCTCAGTGGAATTAACTGATAATGGTATCCGTACAACAGGAGGAGAGACCCTATGGATGGCATGACCCTGCCCAACATACTGATCGTTGACGACGACCCCGGGAATCTTGAGATTCTCGAAATGATGCTGAAGGACCTCAATGTGCAGTTCATTGAGGCCCTGTCCGGTGAGGAAGCCCTGACCCTCATGGCCGCCCACGAAATCGCGCTGGTGCTGATGGATGTGCAGATGCCCGGGATGACCGGTTTTGAAACCCTGCGGCGTATGCGGGAGGTGTCGGGCTGGGCGCTGATTCCCGTGATCTTCATCACCGGGGTCAACACGGAGCAGGCGGATATGGTGGAGGGCATCGAGACCGGGGCGGTGGATTTTCTGCCCAGGCCATTCAACCACCGCATGCTGAGGGGCAAGGTGCGGATCCTGATCGATCTCTACCTGCAGCGAAAAAAGCTGGAAAACGAGATAGAACGCCGGGAGGCGGCCCAGGCACTGCTGCAGAAAAGTGAAGAGAGCCTGAGGGCGGTGTTTGACTCGACCAATGACTTTGTGGCGGTGGTGGACCGGAACCTGACCTTTCTCTATGCCAATCACCAGGTCAACCGGGAGCTGAACAACGGGCAAAGCCTGGCCGGGGAGTCCCTGGAACCGACCCTGGCAACGTTTCCGGAGATGCTGGCATCCTGGACGGCCCGGATTCAACAGGTGTTTGAGACCCGTGCCCCCCTGCACGTCGAGGACTCACTCGAATACCAGGGGCGGCGGGTGTTCAGCGAGTCCCATTTGACCCCGGTGCGGGATGCCCGGGACGAGGTGTTCGCCGTGGCGGTCTTTCTGCGGGATATCACCGAGCGGAAAAAGGCGGAACGGGAGCTGCTGGCAGCCAAGGAAGCGGCCGAAACCGCCAACCGGGCCAAGTCCCAGTTTCTGGCCAACATGAGCCACGACATCCGCACCCCGATGAACGCCATCCTGGGGATGGCGGATATGCTGCGGGAAACCCCGTTGAACAATGAACAGAAGAAATATATCAGTATCTTCAGATCGGCGGGCAAGAACCTGCTGGGTCTGATCAACGATATCCTGGACCTCTCGAAGATCGAAACGGACCAGATCGAATTTCTGCAGCAGCCGTTCCACCTGGCGGAGATCGTGGAGAGCACCAGTGACATGTATGCCCTGACCGCCCGTGAAAAAGGGCTGGAGCTGGTGGTCCATCTCCATGCCGATGTGCCCCTCCACCTGGAGGGAGACCCGGGCCGGCTGCGCCAGGTGCTCTCCAACCTGGTCAGCAACGCGGTTAAATTCACCCAGGCGGGGGAAGTGGTGGTGGAGATCAGCCGTATCCCGTCGGCCATCAAAATGGCCCGTGGCAACCGGGTGGAGCTGGAATTTGCGGTCCAGGACACCGGTATCGGGATTGAAGCCGGCGAGCTGGAGACGATTTTTGCCAGCTTTAAACAGGTGGACTCCTCCACGACCCGGAAATACAGCGGCACCGGTCTGGGTCTGACCATCGCCAGGAAACTGGTGGAACGCATGGGGGGGCATCTCACGGTCCGCAGCGATCTGGGACGGGGCAGCTGTTTCCGCTTCCGCTGCCACTTCAACTGCAGTGACGACCCGGGTCGAACAGCACCGCCCCCGGTGACCCTGGACGGCATGACCGTGCTGATCATGGACGGAAACCGGGCTGTCAAGCGCATGCTGCACGAAACCCTCTCCCACTGGGGTGGCGCAGTCGAGTCGCTGGACCTGGGGGAGGCGCCCCTGCAGGCCATTCGGGATTTCTGCCCGGCTGGCGGGGATCCAATCACCGTGATCATTGACAGCCAGCTGCCGAGGATGGCTGATTTCGAGCTGCTGCGACGCATCCAGGCGGATCCGGCCCTGAATTGCCGGCTGCTGGTGCTGCTCTCCGTTGAGAACAGCCTTGAAAAAATCGCCCGACTCAAGGAGCTGGGCATCGACCACTATATAATCAAACCCCTGAAACGGGAAGATCTGAGAAACAGTTTCCAGACGCTGCTGGGCCAATCAAAATCCGATCAGGAAGGAGCCAAAACCATGAAACCGACGGAGGGTGCTGATCAAAAGCCGTCAAAAAACATCCTGCTGGTGGATGACTCGGATGACAACCGTCTGCTGATCCAGGTCTATCTCAAGAAGACCTCCCACGTGCTGACCATGGCTGAAAACGGCCAGGAGGGGCTGGAGAAGTTCCAGACCGGGGAGTACGACCTGGTGCTGATGGATATGCACATGCCGGTCATGGACGGCTACGAGGCGACCACCGGCATCCGCAAATGGGAACAGGAACAGGGCCGGAAACGGACCCGCGTGATTGCCCTGACGGCCGACGCCATGGCGGCAAACGAAAAGGCCAGCCTGGGAGCCGGCTGTGACAGCTACCTGACAAAACCGATTTCAAAGGCCAGACTCCTGGAAACCATCGATGAGCCAGCGGTCTGATTGTCATGGCGGCCTTTTTTCTCACTACCAGTAAACAGAAACAGACATGGATGAACACAGCACGACACGAATTACGGTGCATATCGACCCCGAACTGGCGGATCTGATCCCCGGGTTCCTGGAAAACCGGCGGAAGGATATTGAAACCGTGCGGGAACGCCTGGCTGAAAACGATTTTGAAACCATTCTGCTGCTGGGACACAGCATGAAGGGCAACGGCGCCGGATACGGCTTTGACGAACTGACAGAGATCGGCCGGGAGATGGAGCAGGCAGCCAGGGACAAACAGCCGGACGCGATCCGGAAAACCCTGGCGGATCTGGTGGCCTACCTGGAGAACCTGGACGTGGTATTTGACTGAGACCCGAATCCCTGCTTCCCGGGGATGACAGGCCGCCCCAGGCGACCCTGCCATAACACACAGGAAAAAGAACGAACAAGCGTATGCGAACAATCCTTGTCATTGACGATGAAAAAGACTCCCGGGAGCTGATTGCCCGGCTGCTGGCGCCGCTGGAGTGCCGCATCATCCAGGCGGCGAACGGCATCGAGGGCGTCAGGATGGCGTTGAGCTTCCACCCGGACCTGATCACGGTGGATGTCATGATGCCCCACCTGAACGGTCTGAACATGATGAAGATCTTCACGCTGATGAAGCTGCAGATCCCCTCCATCTTCGTGACGGTCAAAACCGACATGGAGCGGTACATCGAGCTTTTTCCCAGTATCGTCAGCGTCTGCACCAAGGATCAGCTGCAGACCCGCCTGCTGGAGATGGTCAAGGTCACCCTGGAACAGCAGCATGAAAGACGGTTCAACGATATCAAATACCGGCTCAACAAAAAAGAGATCTTTGGCCTGCTGGGAAAATCGGATCGCAGCAAAATCCTGATCGTCTCCGACACCCTGACCCGGGAAATGGTGCTGACCATGCTCAGCGAGTCCGAACTCTATGAGCTCTATTTCGCACCGGACGGGCAGGAAGCGATCTTCAAGGCGGTCATGATCCGGCCGGACCTGATCCTCTCCGACCTGGAACTGAAGGAGATCGACGGCATCATGCTGGCGCGGATCCTCTATATCCTGGGCCACCCCTTTCCGCTGGTCTTTCTCTCGGGAAAAAGCGATATGGAAACCATCAAGAAAGCCTCAAAGCTGGAAGGGATCCAGGGATTTCTGCTCAAGGCCGAAATTCGCAGGGATCACAAACTCCTGCAGCAGCGAATCGAGAGTATCCTGAACATCTCCGATGCGGACAAGGCCCGGCTGCAGGCAAGCTATGAAACCATCGACGTTGAAAAAATCGAAGAGTTCACCATGGAATCAAGCATCTGGGCCTCCCTGACCCCCTGATCCGGAGCGCCGGCCCCAGGGAGACACCCCGGTGAAACTGAACGACAGGAAGAGTGCATGCCAAGCAGAAAGAATATCCTCGTGATCAGCCAGTCCAGCATGATGCTGGAGGTGCTGTATACGTTGAAGTATAAGACCATGCAGGCCAAGGACTGCATGGACGGGATCCGCAAGACCATCCGTTTTGTGCCGGACCTGATCCTGAGCGATGTCGACGTCCCCAACCTCAACGGCCTCTCCATGGCCCGTATCCTGGGATTGCTGCAGATCAACGTCCCCATCATCCTGACCTCCTTTGTGGCCCGGTTTAAAAAGCAGGCCCTGAGCTACAACAACGTCATCGGGTTTATCACCACCTCCACCAACCGCTCCGAGGCGGACAAGGAAAATCTGCGTATGGATTTTGAAACCATCATGACCGACGCGATCGGGCGCAAACTCCCGGAACCGGTCTATTCCTACCGGTTTCGACAGCACGAATGGGCGAACCTGCTGGGGATCTCCAAACGTAAAAAAATCCTGGTGATTGAGGACAACCCCTCCATGAAGACCCTGGTCATGCGGCGGCTGGACGCATCGGACAATTACGACCTCTTCAGCGCCGAAGACGGCCTGGAAGGGGTCTGCAAGGCACTGCTCATCGCCCCCGACCTGATCCTGACGGATATCCGCATGCCGACCCTGGATGGCATGGCCATGAGCCAGATCTTCTATATTCTCAACAAACCCTTTCCCATCGTCTTCCTGACCGCCATCGATGACGCGAGTTCCCGGTCCAAGGCGCAGAAAGTGGCCGGTGTGCTGGGGTATATGCATAAGAAGGTGCTCAAGGACGGACCCGGGTTTCTCAAAGAGATCGAAGGGTTTATCGAGAAGGCGGAAACCATGAGACCCGCCCGGGAAGAGATCTATCAGAAAGGGGAGTCCAGGGAGCTCGGGAAGTCTTCCGAAACCATCGCCACCTAGTGTCGGCACATCCTTTGTGCATCATGGAGGGATCCATGATCAGGACGTCCTTGTCCCGCAACAGTGATAATAATGCGAACAGCGTGCCATTCCCGCTGCCTGTTTCCGGCAGCGGCTGCCCGCTGGAGAAGCCTGTTTTTATTTTACAAGCAGGGCTGCTTCCGGTACCATGGAGGTACCTTTTCAACCATCTCTGCACGGAAAACACTGCCGGCCCCGGCAAATCGGGAGAACGATGGATTTCCAGAAACTGAGCACCAAATTCAGACATTTCGAGGGCGCGTTTCCGGAAGAGGCCCTGATTGAATCGATCCAGAACCGCGAGGCGGTGATCCCGGAGCTACTGAAGATCATCGATGAGGCCCGGGCGGAATCCCGGAGCGTGATCGAGCGGGAGGATTACATGCTCTGCATCTACGCCATTTACCTGCTGGCCCAGTTCCGGGAAGTGCAGGCCTACCCTGCCATTGTCGATTTTTTTTCCAGGCCGGGCAACAGGGCGCTGGAGGTCGTGGGAGACATGTATATCGAGGACCTGGGGCGTATCCTGGCGTCGGTCTCCTGCGGCGATATCTCCCTGTTGCAGCAGCTGATCGAAAACCCGGAGGCCCAGGAATTGCTGCGTTCCGCCGGAATCGAGGCGCTGATGGTCCTGGTGCGTGTGGGTGAAAAAACAAGGGATGAGATCATCAACTATTTCGAGGCCCTCTTCCGGGGAAAGCTGGAACGTAGAAAATCCCTGGTCTGGGTCAGCCTGGTCACCTGCTGCGTGGATCTCTATCCGGACGAACTGCTCACTGAGATCGAGACAGCCATTGAAGCCGGGCTGGTGGATGAATCCCTGGTGGACCTGGAAAAAGTCTACGATGTCATGCTGCTGGACAAAAACCAGGCCCGGGAGAAATTCTTTGAAAGCACCCAGTACACCCTGATCGAGGATGTGGTTCGTGAAATGGCCGAAGGGACCGGCAGCAGCGAAACCCGTTGAGACAGCCCGCCTTCCCCGGTCCGGCTACCTGAAGACGATGGACAGGCCGGAAAACAGCAGCATCGCAAAAACAACTATTTTAAATGTCCGCCCGCTGCTTTTCCGGTGCAGGTATTCCCCCAGCAGCAGACCGGATACAAGGGAGGGCAGCATCAGCAGGCTGGTGTGCAGGGTGGCCGGGGTGAGCCTGTTCGTGATGACATAAGATGAGGTCAGGAAGACACTCAGGATCAGCCAGACCGCCGAGATGGTGCTGCGAAACACCGATTTTTCCAGGTTGAACTTGTTGAGGACGTATATCAGCAGGGGACCGCCGGAGGCGTACATGCCATGGATGATGCCGGCTGAAAAAATATAGAGAAATGCCCTCAACCCCCCGAGAGGGGGCGACGGATCCCCCCTGCGCAGCAGGAGGTACAGCTCCCGCACCGATAGAAAAACCACCAGGACCCCGAAAATGGTTTCCTGCAGCGCCCCGTGCAGCCGATTGAAGGTCAGAATCCCCACAAAGAGCCCGATGCCCATATAGGGCAGGATTTTCCGGAAGAGGATCGTGGTGTCGATGTTCCGGTAGTGCCGCACCAGGATGTACCCGTTGGAGAGCAGCGTCAGGGGCACCAGCACCGCCAGCATCCACTCGATGGAATAAAAGGCGGCCCCCAGGGCGATGGGAATCAGGATCCCCCCAAACCCCGCAAAGGCGGCGCTCAGGTAGGACAGGAAAGCCCCCACAATCAGCGGAATAAGATAGATGATGTCCATGTTGGTTTCGCAATGCCCGGGCGTGAGTCCAGCGCCGGATATGGGTGAAATCGGGGCCGGTTTTTCAGTCAACCTTCACTATGGCACATCTTTTTCCCCCGGTGCATCCCCGGCGCACGGTTTTCATGATGGAAATCACTGTTTGCCGGATGACCGGGGTTTCCGGGTGGCGTCGGCCAGGGGGGCTTCAGAGAGCCTGCAGGGCCTCGATAATACCGGTGCAGTCGGGCAGCACGAGGGTGGTTTCCGGGAAGGTGATCATACCCTGGATACCGATGAACCGGGTTCCGGTCTTTTTCGCGCTTTCCAGGTCCGTCAGGGCGTCGCCCACAAACACGCAGCGGGCCGGGTCCAGGTGGAATTCGGACAGCAGGTTGGAGACGTGGGTCGTCTTGTGGACCGGGGAACCGAGTACCCGCCTGAAATAGCGGTCCAGGTGTCTCTGCCGGGTGATCTCGCGCAGCTCATCTTCGGGAGTCCCGGAGATGACAAACTGGGGCACCTTCCCGGACAGGAAGACCAGCGCCGCTTCGGCGCCTGGAATCAGGGGCGCCTGGATCACCTGCTGCTTGACCAGATCCGAATAAACGGCGCATTTGGCGGCGAGCTGGGCAGGGGTCAGGGGCTGACCGATAAAATGGCGAAAGCTGTGGGCGATCTTTTCCACCCGGCTGATCCCCCCGTGCAGCAGGTGGTGATCAATGACCTGCCGCAGGATGGTCTCTCCCCAGGGGGCGAACATCGCCTCGAAGGCCCGGGTCTTAACATCGACCGAATCGGCGATCACACCGTCAAAATCCCAGAAAAAGGCCTGGATCTCGCTCAGTTGCATATCAGGGCATGAACTCGGAGACACGGTTGCGCCCGGCTTTCTTGGCTTCGTACAGGGCGACGTCCGCATTGTCGATGGATTCATCCACCGGTTTTCCGGACAGCATCTGGGTGATACCGATGGAGATGGAGATCGTCAGCACCGTATTGTCCTTGATCCGGATCGGTCTCTTGTTCAGATCCACCCGCAGCCGGTTGAGGAGCTTGGCCGCCGATTTGAGATCCGTGTTCGGCAGGCAGAAGAGAAACTCCTCGCCCCCATACCGGAAAAGGGCGTCATAGGGGCGCAGGTTGGTCCTGAAAAACTCCGCCACCGATTTGAGCACCACATCCCCGGCCGGATGACCGTGGGTATCATTGACCTTTTTGAAATGATCCAGATCCGCCATGGCCAGGCAGCAGGTTTTCTTATCCCGGACCAGGTAGGCGTGCTCCTGCAGCAGGATCGGCATCATCGCCTGCCGGTTGAAAATGCCGGTCAGCGGGTCAAAGGATATCTGCAGCCGGCTGACCTTGTCCTTCAGCGCCTGCAGCTGGTGTGAAAAACTCCATTCACTGTTCATGAACTGATAATAGTCCTGCTCTTTCACCTTTTCCGAGGACATGATCTTGCGGGACAGGATCGCAGCCTCGTCGTGCATGGTCTTGTGAACGGCCGTGATGCTATCATGATCCAGCTGATGCAGCCATTCAGAGGACTTCTGGCTCTGGAACCAGTCGCTGAATTCACAGTTCGTGGCTGCCCCGCTGTCCAGGTAGCTTTCCGGAAAGGCGAGGTTGCAGATGGCTTTGGAGTGCCAGAGCTTCACCCATTGGGCATGCTCTTCAAGACCCTGCTCGATTCTGAGGATGATCTGGTCGATCTCGCCCGCATTGGTAAATTTCATCGTTTTTTTCCGCGATTGGTTTAGAACAATGCCTGGTGTCAGACTGTGTTGCTTCCCATTTTAGAGATCCCACCGGTTTTATCAAGGTTTTTTTAAGACCGGGGTAAAGCCCCGTCGACAAAGAATCTGAACCGGAAAAGCCACAGGTCGGAACGGGTCGCCCGGAATCATGACCCTCTTTTCACGGCAGATCGGTTTCCGATTTCGACCGGGGGGACCGCTTTTTTTTCCCGAGTGGGGTGAACCCCTCGTCTTCCCAGCTCAGAAACCGCTTGCCGATCACCTCCGACGTGTTGCTGATGGCTACGAAGGCATCGGGGTCGATCTCAAACAGCATCTCCTTCAGGCGACCCAGCTCGATCATGTTGATCACGGTGTAGATCACCTTTTTTTCCTGGTGGGACCAGCCACCGGTCGATTTGAAAAAGGTCACTCCGCGGTCCAGCCGTTTCATGACCTGCTCGGCGATCAGGTCCGGCTGCTCACTGACGATAAAGACCGCCTTTCGCTGGGAAAAACCGGTCTGGACCTTCTCAATCACCGTCCCGTCCACAAACATGAAAATACCGGTGTAGAGCGCAATGTTCAGGTCATAGATGAGATAGGCCCCGAACAGCGTGGTGGCGTTGATGAAAATGAAGGTGTTGCCCATGGGGATGGAGAACTTCTTCTTGAGCACCGTGGCCACAATGTCCAGCCCGCCGAAGGAACCCCCGACCCTCAGGTAGATGCCGGTGCCAAACCCCTTGATAATACCGGCCAGGATCGCTACCATGATGGGGTCCTTGACGGCGATCTGGATGCCCACCAGCAGGTTCAGCGCCGTGGAGAAGATGAACACCCCGATCAGGGAAACAAAGATAAACTTCAGCGACATGGCCCGCCAGCCGGTCAGGAAGATCGGGATATTGAACAGGAAGTAGATGACCCCCAGCGAGGGCATCCCGAACACGTAGAAGACCATGAGCGAGAGACCGTTCACCCCCCCGTCAAAAAACTTGTTGGGGATCAGCAGACCGTTGACCGCCAGGGATATCATCAGGCTGCCGATGATCATCATGAGGATCGTTTTCCAGAATCCCACGGTTCTGAGCGAGCTCAGCAGGTAGTCAATCTCCTGCTGCATGTGGGATCGGCGGGGGGTGTCGGGCATGGGTCAGTTCTCCGTTCTGAAAATATTCAGCTGACTAACTGGGCAATCCTGTCACAGTTAAATGCAGTTACACATGCCAGGGGGAACAATTTCAAACTCGCATCAATACATCCCTGTAGCTCCGTGAAAACGTCCTGTTTTCAAGGGTTTGAAATCCTTCCCCCTGGCACGTGTAACTTAAAAGCACAGCCTCGACAGAAGCAAAAAGGGTCATTTCAACTCAATCTGACATAAGACGGTTGACCGGACACTAGCGGTTCCATGAAAACAGCGAAGCGCCGATCACCAGGCAGACGGCCGTCATGATCAGCAGCGCCGTCAACTCGGAACTGACGTCAGCCAGGGTTGCCCCGTCATTCATCACCCTGCGCGTCGCAGTCAGCATGTGCGTCAGGGGAAAGATCTTCGCTGCCGATCGGATCCAGTCCGGGGCGCCTTCCAGCGAAAACCAGACCTCCGAGAGAAACATCATCGGCCAGGAGATGAAATTCAGGATCCCCGAGGTGAACTCCTCGCTGGTCCCCCGTGCCGCGAGAATCAGCCCCAGGGAGGTCAGGCTCAGGCTGCCCAGGAAAAAGATCACCAGAATGGCACCGTAGGACCCGACCGTACGGAAGGAAAAAACCAGGTCGCAACCGACCCAGACGATCACCGTGGTGAACATCAGCAGAAATATCCGGGACAGCATCTGGGCGCTCAGGTACTCAAACGCACTGAGCGGGGTCGCCTTGAGCCGCTTGAGAACCCCGTTTTTCCGGTAGCGGACTACCGTATACCCCACCCCGTAGAGGGCGCTGAACATCATGTTCATGGCCAGGATGCCGGGAAAGAGCCAGTCCACGTACCGGATCTCAAATCCGCGGATCTTGCGGCGCTCGGCCAGGGGCTGCGACGCGTCCGGAACCAGGCTGTGGTTGAAGAGCTGCTCCACGATATACCCCCTGGGGGATGTGTCACTGACCCAGTACTCGTTTGTTCTGGAACCGGCCTTGACCAGGAAGTCGATCTTGTGGTGCTTGAGCCTGTCCAGACCGTCCGCCTCATCCGCGAAACCGATAAACTGGAGGTAGCGGGTCTCCCTGAACCGGGCCGGAATGTCTGCCGCGTCCACGGAAAAGGTGCCGGTGCCGGCCGGGAAGACACCCACCTTGTATTCATTGCGGCTGTCGCCACCAAACATGAGCACAAAACCGCCCACAATCAGGAAGGGGAAAATGAAATTCCAGCCGAATGCAGCCCGGTCCCTGAAAAATTCGTGATTCCGGGCCTTGAATATGGCCCATAGCCGTTTAAGGTTCATCTCACTCCCGCAGTTGGCGACCGGTCAGGTTCAAAAAAACGGTCTCCAGGTTCTGGACGTTGACCGTCAGGTCGCTCAGGTCGATCCGTTCATGGATCAGCGCCTGCAGACAGGCGTTGACATCCTCTGTGAGCAGCGCAATCCGCTCCCGGGTTTCCCGGAAGGAAAAGGGCAGCCTGTCCAGGACGCCGGTCAGGACGGACCGGGGCAGGCTGACCGATTTCTCACCCCCGTATTTCCGGATCAGCTCCCCCGGTGTTCCCTGGGCAATGATCCGGCCGTCGTCCATGATGGCCACTTCGTCACACAGAAACTCGGCCTCTTCCATGTAGTGGGTGGTCAGGATGATGGTCTTGCCCTCTTCCTTGATCCGCTGCACGATCTGCCACAGGTTCTGCCGGGCCTGGGGATCGAGACCGGTGGAGGGCTCGTCCAGAAACAGCAGCGCCGGCTGGTTGACCAGCGCCAGCGCCAGCAGGAAACGCTGTTTCTGACCCCCGGAGATGCGGTCGTTGTACTGGTGCTGGAAATCGCCGAGATAGCATAGATCAATCAGCTTTTCCAGGTCGCTGCTCTCTTCGTACAGGCTCTGAAAGGTCTGCAGCGTCTCCCGCACGGTCATGTAGGCCAGCAGGGTGGTCTCCTGGAACTGGATGCCTACCTCCTCGCTGAAGGAGGCAGTGCGGGGGGCGCCCCTGTACAGAATGGTGCCGGAAGTCGGCGGGATCACGTTTTCGATCACCTCCAGGGTGGTGGTTTTTCCGGCCCCGTTGGGTCCCAGCAGACCGAAACAGCTCCCCTCGGTGACGGCAAAACTGACGTTTTTCACGGCTTCCATCGCTTTGTACCGTTTCACCAGGTCGATCACTTCAAGCAAATGGGACATTTTCCAGCTTCAGGATGGGGTTTCAGGAACCGCTCGGTGTCAAAGACTATCATATTAGTGAGAGGCGAAATCATCAGTCAAGACAATTCCCGGAAACTGCCATGACAGACCGACCGGACTGGGATATACTGAAACCGGTTCCGACCCGCTGCTGCCAGGAAGCGCTGCTTCCCACCGATACTGCCCCGGGGTCGGGGGATGACGGTTTTTGAGGAGGATACCACCATGACGACACTGATTACCTTGACGACAGATTTCGGCACGGCCGACGGTTATGTCGGTGCCATGAAAGGGCGGATCCTGGCCATGAGCCCGACCGCCAGGTTGATCGACATCAGCCACGACATCGAACCCCAGGGGATCCGTCAGGCCGCCTGGTGCCTGCTGCGGGCAGCGTCTGTCTTCCCGGAGGAGAGTATCCACGTGGTGGTGGTCGACCCGGGGGTGGGATCCACGCGGCAGCCGCTGCTGCTTCGGTCCGGACAGCGCTGGTTTGTGGGACCGGATAACGGCGTTTTCAGCGGGATCATCCGGCGCTTCGGTGTGCAGCAGGGGTACCGCCTGCACCCGGAAACCCCCTGGTGGAAAAAACACAGCAGTTTTGACGGCCTGGCCCTGTTCGCCCCCGCCGCCGCCTGCCTGGCCAACGGCATTCCGCCGGTTGACATGGGGGTCCGGGGGGACGATTGGATGCTGCTGGAAAACCGGGAACCGGTGGTGCAGGATGGCACCCTGGTGGGGGAGATCATCCTCTTCGATCGTTTCGGCAACGGGTTGACCAATATATCCCAGGCGATGCTGGCGGGATTTCAGGGGCGACCGGTGTCGGCGGAGGTCCGGGGGGTGGCGTTTGAGATCAGGGATCACTACCAGGCCGGTGCCGGTCTGGATGCCCTGGCCCTGGTCAACAGTGATGGCTGCCTGGAGCTCGCGGTTTTTTCCGGTTCCGCCCGGGAGCGGTTCGGCCTGACCATCGGGGATCCGGTAACCGTGAAATAGGGTTGCCTGCTACCCGAGTGGGATCTCTTCAATATCCGGGGGCGTTTCCCATGTTTCCTCGGTGGCTGTTTCCCCGTTGTCTTCCCCGGTGACCGCTTCCCCATTGTCTTCTCCGTCACTGTCCGTATCCACTGCTGACACGGTGTCGGCTGCCGATTCGCCGTCCGGCATCTCCGCTGGTTCCAGGGATTCACCCCCGGTTTCAGGAGAATTAATGGCGGTCGGGGTTTCCGGTTCCAGTTCGTCCATGTTTTCGGCCGTGCGAATGGATTTCAGTTTGGAGGTCCGCACCAGCTTTTCACCCAGCACGTGGCACAACCATAACCCGAACTCGATATCGTTCAGTTTTTTCAGGTAGCTGAATGAGATCGCCATGACGCCCAGTCCCTCTTCTGCCACGATACTGGCGGTGGAGGGGGACTTGGTGGCAAAGCTCAGCTCCCCGAATACGTCACCGGTTCGGCGCAGGGTGTACAGGGGCTTTTTATCGACATAAACCGTCACCATGCCCTTGATGATGATGTAGATAAACCGGTTTTCGGTGTCCTGTTTCAGCAGCAGGGTTTTTTTTGTAAACCGCACGACTTTCATTTCGCTGATCAACCGCCGCAGCAGCGATTCACTCATGTAACTGAAGTTCCGCTTATCCTTGAGCAGGTTGTAAACCTCTTCCTGCTTGGTAATCTTATATTTTTCAACCATGGTCTGCTGCTGAAAGTTCGTAAATCAAAAAGTGTTCAAATAGCGGTTAAAGAGCCTCCGGCCAGCACCGCAGACTCTCTTTCATGCTTTGTTGTGCCAGTCCAGTCAGCATTTTACCAGACCCCCCGGCGATGTCGCAACCGTAATTTCGGGTTGTCTAAGCGACGGTCAGGGGTTGTAAAAAATATACCGGCGTGTGTCTGTCTGAACAGACCCATTGACGGATGGTTCATTCTGGGAAAAAATAGAGGCAGGAACAAACAAAAAAGAGATCAAAACCAAAGGCCCATACAAGTTGCACATTCACGTCACTGACAGATTGATCACGACTGTTCACGGAATTTCTGTGCAACTGTTTCTAGTTGTGACAGGATCGCCTTGTCAGTTTGCTGAAAAGTCTCTCAAAAACATTACCTGCAGAAAAGGAGATCCCATGAAGGAGAACCGAACCCCGGGCAGCGCCGGATACCAGTCCCGCCAGTTTCGCTGTGTCAAATGCGGTTTTCAGACAACCAGTGGCATGTTTGACAAGGCCACAATGGATATCGGTATTGATATCTATTCCTGCCCGGACTGCGGCAGTAAGGAAATCATCGATTTCGATACCCGCAGGCAGGTTAACCAGACGGGTTGAGGCGTCCGTTTATGATTCATCCAGCTCTTCAGGTCGGCTGTCCAGTCGATGCAGAGGCAGGACCACGGAAGAGGCGATATTGGACAGGTGCGCATGCAGCCGCTTGAGGGTGCGGATCATCAGCACCGTGCAGACCGCTTCCCGGGTCGTGACCTCCGAATTCACCAGCTCACCGATAAACCCGTCAAACCGCTTGTCCCACCGCGCTTCGTCCTGGATGATCTCGGCCGCCAGCACACTGTCTTCCGTCTCAAAAGCCTTGATGGTCAGATCAAACACCTCACTCACATTTTTTTCAAATTCCTTGATCCGATCCGCATAAAACAACTCCGAACAGGACCGGCACCAGTATTCGGTGGCCTCGTAGAGGTTTTTGCAGAAATCCCCCAGCCGTTCCGCATCCTTGACGATACTCATCAGCACCAGGCTGCCGGCCACCGCCTCTCCCGGATTGACTGACAGATGGGTGACCAGCGCCTTGCGGATTTTCCGCTCCAACTTGTTAATCTCAAGGTCCTTCTGGTAAATCTCGGCCGCCAGCTCCTTGATCTGTTCCCCCTGGTTGAGGGCATCGATAATCTTGTGATACATCTCCCGCGCCAGGTTCAGCATGGTCACAAATTGCTGATACTCCTTTTTCAGGGGGGCATCCCCTTTCCATAGCTGACTGAGTTTTTTTAACATGGGTGTTTCCGTTTCAGGTTGCGAGAATGGCCAGGCCGGGCAGTAGAAAATAGAGTATGAGAATGAAAATAACGCCGTAAAATCGGTTTTTTGTCACGATGGAGGCCAGAAACCGGGCTGCTCGGATCGGTATCCGGCGTAGTGCCGGAATGGGGAAAAACAGGGCAATCCCCGACAAATTGAACAAGAGGTGCACCAGGGCGATGGTCAGGGCCTCGGGTCGGCCGGTGGCCAGCGCGGCCAGCAGTGCCGTGACCGTTGTCCCCACATTGGCGCCCAGCGCCACCGGGTAAACCTGCTCCACGGTCATGATTCCGGCTGCTGCCAGCGGAATCATCAGTGATGTCGTCACCGAACTGGATTGGACCAGCGCGGTGAACAGGACCCCGATAAGAATGGCGATGTAACCGCTGCTGTACATGGACTCCTCGAAAAAACGCTGGAGTTTGCCAAATACCAGGACTTTCAGCAGCTTGGTCAGGAAAATCAGGCTGAAGATCAACAGCAGAAAGCTCAGCGCCACAATAATCACCCCGGTGGTCACCTTGCCGAACCCCAGGGCGCTGATACCGTTTATGATCAGCTGGGATGCCGGTTGGGTCACCACCTTCAGCGGGCTTTTGAACTCCAGGCCGCCGGTTCCGGCCAGCAGACCGGAGAGTGTCGCCGCTGAACGGGACAGATAGCGGGTCGACAGCTCCAGTGGCAGAAAGACGACCACAGCCATCAGGTTGAACAAGTCGTGGACCGTGCCGGCGGCAAAGGCCCGCTCAAATGCCCGTTTCCGGGCAACATGACCCAGGCTGACCAGCGTTGAGGTGACAGCGGTACCGATGTTGGTCCCCATGATGACCGGGACGGCGTTTTCGACACTGATCGTCCCGGCGGCAACAAACGCCACCACCATGGACGTCGTCGTACTGGAGCTTTGAATCAGGGCGGTGGCAAAAATACCGACAAACAGCCCCACAAAGGGGTTGTTGGTGGTTTGTATCAACGCCTTCGCAAAGTCCTTGCCGAAAATCTTGAATCCGGCCCCCATCATCCCGATACTGACCAGGAACAGGTAGAGGACCCCAAGCACCAGGACGATCCGGATCAGCAGCAGGACCGCAGATTCAACGGAGTTGAGTTCTGAGTGGGCCTCGGAGCGAATCCAGCGGACTGGATTCAGTTTCGACCGCTCTTTCGCATCCGCCACCGGCGGGGGGGGGGTACTCGATGACTCTGGTTTCATAGGGGTGTCTGGCTGTTCAGGATGAAAGCGCGCTTCAGGTTGGAAGCCGGTAATCCGGAAATCGACCGGGATAACCCATGCCCTGCAGAGTTAAAAAAAGCAATCCTGCTGCAAGGGGCTCTTTAACCTGAAATACTATCATTATCACCCGGGAAAAAGCTAGAGAAATGGGGGCAAAGATTGATTTCTATCGCCCTTCCGCTCCCCGGGCCAGATAAGCCTTCGCCATCGTTTCCCCCTCCGCGATATCCACCCTTGAGAGAAAGAATCCCCCCAGCAGGAAGAGGATCAGGATGGAGAGAATGCCATACCGGATATTGCCCGTCAGCAGGGCGACGCTGCCCATCAGGACCGGTCCGATGACCACGGCGAATTTACCCAGCATGTTATAGAAACCGAAGAACTCGGCCGACTTTTCCGGGGGAATAATCCGGGTATACAGGCTCCGGCTCAGCGCCTGGATCCCGCCCTGGAAAAGACCCACGGCAACGGCCAGGGCGTAGAACTGCCAGACCATGGTCATCAGGAATCCCAGCACCGTGATCAGGCCGTAGCAGACAATGGCGATGAGAATGGCGGCCTTGATACCGGTTTTGGTGCTGATCCAGTTATAGATCAGCGTGGCCGGAAAGGCAACGAACTGCACCAGCAGCAACGCTGTGATCAGTGAACTGCTGGGGAATCCCAGGGATATCCCGTAATCCACGGCCATGCGGATAATGGTATCCACGCCGTCCATGTACAACCAGTATGCCAGCAGAAACAGACCCACCACCTTCAGGTGCCGGATCTCCCGAAAGGTGTGCGCCAATTCCTTCAACCCCAGGCTGACTGCCTGGCCAATCCCGACACTCTCATAAACACGGGGCTCCTCCACCCAGATCATGACCGGAATGGAAAAAACCGCCCACCAGAGTGCCACCGACAAAAAGGAGAGACGGATCGCCGTGGCGCCGTCGGGGATGCCGAAGAGCCCGGGCTGCAGGTACATGACCACGTTGACCAGAAACAGCAGCCCCCCGCCGATATACCCCAGGGCAAAACCGAGGGAGGAGGCAAAATCGACCTTCTTCTTGGTGGCAACCCCGGGTAGCAGGGAATCGTAAAAAATATTGCCCCCGGAAAACCCTACCGTGGCCAGGACATAGACAAAAACCGCCATCTGCCAGAATCCCTGGGCCACAAACCACAAACCACCGGTCATCACCACCCCCAGAAAGGCGAAGGTCAGCAGGAACTTCTTCTTGGCGGTACCCCGGTCGGCGATGGCGCCCAGAAACGGGGCCAGGGCAGCCACGATAATACCCGCGATGGAGTTCGCCAGACCCAGGTAAAAGGTACTCTCCTCCAGGTTGTTCTGGTTCGCCCAGTAAGCCTTGAAAAACAGCGGGAAAAAACCGGCCATGATCGTGGTGGCAAAAGCCGAGTTTGCCCAGTCATACATGGACCAGGACCAGATGGTCTTGCGATCGTCAATCATGGGATCTCCATGGGGGTTCAGTCTATACAGTCACCGGGCGGACGTGTCCGGATAACTGACGGTCTATTGCAGTGTATCAAATAGACATACTATTAATGTCAATGCCACTGTTTCGGACAGTCGAGGGAATTCCGATTCAAAACACGCATGAATCCATCCCTGGAGCTAAGGGAAAACATCCTGTTTTCCATTGTTTTGAATCGAAACCCCCTCGACTTTATATGCACGTTAATTTTATACAGACCAATAGACAGCACACCGGATAAACTGTCAATCACTTCCCACAATGGCGGGCATCGCCATCGGCAGGAGGTGGCAGGAAAAGGGGGGAAGGGAGAGCGGTTGGGAACCACCGTGACTGCCGGATGTCGAACCGCCGGCGGAGCGGTTCGACAGGAGCGGGCACTTAATCGGGATAGGCAATCGGGATATATTCCCGGCGGGTCTGCCAGAAAATCATGGCGATGGTCAGCACGACCCCGATGATGGTGGTGGTGAGTGTCGGCCAGTAGAGCAGGATCGTAATGGGAATCAGGGCGATCCACTCCGGCCAGGTTGTTTTCCGGGCCAGGAACCCCTGGGTGATGGCCGAAAAGGTGACAGTGCCCAGGACAATGGAGATAAAAACCAGAATGATCTGGTCCACCGTGTCGTTCAGCAGTGTTGCGGGTACATAGGCAAACAGGATGGGCATCACATACAGCATCTTGGCGTATTTAAAGGATGTCCACCCTGTCTTCCACGGGTCGGCCCCCGCGATCGCGGCCCCCGCATAGGCCGCAACGCAGACGGGCGGGGTGATGTTGGAGTCCTGGCTGAACCAGTAGACGATCATGTGGGCAGCAATCAGGGAGACCCCCATTTCCTGCAGGGAAGGTGCCACCAGGACTGCCGTGATCAGGTAGGCGGCGGTTACCGGAACCCCCATCCCCAGCACCAGCGAGGCGATGGCAATCAGGATAACTGCAACCA
>JAHJRI010000406.1 GCA_018830885.1 bacterium
AAAAAAGGATTTGAGACCACCATCGCAGCCAGTGGTGAAGAAGCCATCGGCCTGATCAAAAAGAAACCCCAGGATGTGGTGGTCCTGGATGTTAAGATGAAAGGCATGGATGGTCACGCCGCCCTGGCCGAGATCAAGAAAATTGCCCCCGACACCCAGGTGATCATGCTGACCGGACACGGCAGCCCCGATTCGGCCCAGAGTTCCCTCGACCGCGCCGCTTTCGATTATCTGACCAAACCCTGCGACATCGATATCCTGGCTGCAAAAATCAAGGAAGCCTACGCTCTCAAAACCAGTGGACCAGAGCAGAAGGAAAAAAAGGCCAGGGATATCATGATCAGCATCGCCGACTACAGTACCGTCTCGGTGAATGCAACCGTCCGGGAAGCCCTCGACAAGCTGATGACCTCATTCAAATCCCTGGTTTCCAGCAACCTGATCATGGAAACCGGGCACCGCTCCCTGCTGGTTCTGGATGACAAACAGGACCTGGTGGGGATCCTCAGTATCATGGACCTGATCAAAGGGGTCCTTCCGGCCTATATCTCTGCCTCCCAATCGGACAAGCTCCAAAGCATCCGTTACTCTCCGATGTTCTGGGGCGGATGGGACGGTCTTTTTTCCATCCAGATGAAAACTCTGGCCGATAAAAAGGTCGGGGAGCTCATGTCCGAACCGCCACCCATGATCGATGAAAACACCAATCTGATGCAGGTAGCCGATCTGATCTTCAAGAAGCAAAAGCGGCGGCTGGTCGTCACCTCGGAAAACAAGGTGATCGGTATCATCCGCGAACAGGACCTGTTTTTTGAAATGGTCAAAATCAGCCAACAATAAATTATGGGCACCTTGATTCATTAACATTATCGAACCCGCAACACCAAAGGGTTGATCTTTCAACAAACGCACGAGTCCAGCCATGGAGCTTCTGGAAGCCATCCATGGCTTCCAGTATTCTTGAAATACCAACCCTTTGATGCTGACTGAGTTCCAGTTAATCAAGGAGCCCTAAAAAATTACACATCGATCATATTTAGGGAGGTTCAAAATGAGTTCAGTTGTCAATATCGCCAAAATCGAGGAAAAGAGTGACGCCGAAAAGAGTCAGAAACGGGCGCTGATATGGGTGGGGATCTCCATTGTTGTCGGATTGCTGATCTGGCTGCTGCCGACACCCGTTGATCTGGGAACTCGCGGCCATGCCTTTCTGGCCCTGCTGGCAGTCATCGTACCGATGGCGAACCTGGCCGGCACACCGGTAGTGCCCATCGCCATGTCGGTGCCCCTGGCCACCACCTTTGTCCTGCTGGTCATCGGGTGCCCGCCGACACTGATCGCCTATGGCTTCGGCTATTTCACCCAGTGGGAAGCGTTCAAGATCCTGCTGTTCAGGACCTTTCTGGGCATTGTGATGCTGTCATTGATCATGGCTCTCTGGTATCCGTTTGTGGGCATGCCTGGCAATATCGACAACATGAAAACCCCGGCCAAGCTGACCCCGACCGGTTACGAACTGGTGGTCAAGCCCTGACCCCACCCTTCCCGTTTTTCCACAGCGCTCGTGAAGGCGGCAGAAAAGCGGTTATGGAAACCAGAGACCTGCCTGTTCGGAGTCAGACGTGACATTTTCCAGGGTATGGCCCGTCAACCCGGCAGATATTTGCCGGGTATGAGTCCGTGGTTGATGAGCAGGAGGCATTACTGTTTCCGGGATTCAAACCGCGGATCAAATTCGGACCTGTCACTTCCTGTTTTTTTCCCCTGGTTCCGGTTTTTGATCTTTTTGGAACGATTCTGAGAAATCAAACCTGATCATCAATCAACAGATTTCTATGGGGCAAACGATTCCAGACCGGGACCCCTTTTTGTCAGTGCAGGTTGTTTTTTGGTTTCCTATTTGCGGAAGTTCAAAGGCCAAAAGATGATCCGCATTTTTCCCGGGTTCATTGAGGTGGTTTTAGCACTGGCAATAGTGAAAAAGCGGGGAAGAGACGGGGGCCGTTGTTTAGAATCGACTGAAACGTACGGTGATGATATCGCCTTTTTTCAGCTGTGAAATGCTGCGGGGATTTTCTTGTTGCTCTGATTGGACATACGACAGCAGCATGCAGTAGCATCTGTGTAGATACTGATTTCAGGGTGAGGCTGCGCTTTTTTTTCCAGGACTGTATCGAAATTGTAGAGATCCGGTTTGTTCTTCAAATACCTGATTCTTACCGGGATTGAGATATGAAAATCAAAGTACTATTGGTGGACGATGAGAAGGAGTATGTCGAGAGTCTTTCGGAACGCCTGCAGATCCGTGACTTTGATGTTGATATGGCCTTCAGTGGCCAGTCCGCCCTGGAAAAGATCCAGGAACGGGACTATGACGTGATCGTTCTCGATGTGCTGATGCCGTCTATGGATGGTCTGAAAACATTCGAAAAAATAAAAAAGATCAATCCATTACTTCACGTCATGTTTGTGACCGGGCATGCCAAAGTGGAAACAGCGGTGCAGGGCATGTCCGCCGGGGTATTCGACTATCTGATCAAACCGGTCGATATCAACGAGTTAATCGAAAAAATAGAAATGGCACATCTGCACAAAACAGTACTTGAACAACAGAATAGACAGAAAAACAAGTAGTTCAATCTTGCATACCAATTAACACAGGGGAGGTTAAAAATATGAATTCATTTAGAGCACTGGGCCGGTTTCTGATGAGTGCATCGGAAGCTCATGCCAGGTGGGAACTGGAAATCGCCAATACGATTGTCAAGGATCGGAAACGGATGGTTATTCTCTGTTTGCTGACCATCCCTATCATCATTGGCGGTATCGCCATTGCGAATCAGGCAGGTTATGTTATCCCCGATGCCCTGGGTGGGAAAAAAGCTTACAGCCCTGCCTTTTTCACGCCGGGTATCTTCATTGCTTCCATCCTGATTGGCGGGGCGGCAGGGCTGATCACCGGCGCGATCGGTGCAGGCGGGGGATTTATCATCGCACCGGCACTGATGAGTGCGGGGATCAAGGGGATTCTGGCTGTGGGAACAGACCTGTTCCATATTTTTGCCAAGGCCATCATGGGCAGTGTGATTCACAAGAAACTGGGCAATATATCCGTAAAACTGGCCCTCCTTTTTCTGGTCGGCTCGATCGCCGGGGCGACAGGCGGAGGCATTATCAACCGCGTGCTGTATGAGATCAACCCGGTACTGAGCGATGCATTCATCACCACGATCTATGTGGTCATGCTGGGATTACTGGGAACTTATGCGCTGACGGACTTTCTCCGGGCACGGAAGGTAGAAAGCAGCAAGGATTTTCACGGTGCCGGGGCAGAAGGATCAGAGATGGGATCCATCCCCAGAAAAATTCAATCCCTCCGAATCCCACCGATGGTCACTTTCGATGAGAATCTGATTCCCGGTGGTCGTCAGGTGTCCGCTGTTTTTCTGATAATCGCCGGCGCACTGGTCGGTTTTTGCGCTTCGATCATGGGGGTCGGCGGTGGATTTCTGACCTTTCCGATATTTGTCTATTTTCTGGGGGTCTCTTCCATGACCACCGTTGGGACGGACATTTTTCAGATCATTTTTACCGCGGGCTATTCCTCGATCAGCCAGTATGCAGTCTATGGCTTTATCTTTTATACCATGGCCATCGGTATGCTGCTGGGGTCGCTGATCGGAATACAGATTGGGGCGATGACAACAAAGGTTGTCAAGGGTATTACCATACGCGGTTTCTACGCCATGGCCGTGCTGGCCGGGTTTGTCAACCGGGCTTTTGCCCTGCCGGGAAAACTGGCGGAAATGGAGTTCATTCCATTGTCAAAAGAGATCACCGGCATTCTTGACAAAATAGGAATCTGGTTGTTTTTTATTGTTATATTGATCTTTGCAGTCTGGGTGATCGGTACATTTCTGATGAACATTGGAACGCTTCGCGGTAAGGAGGAACAACTATGAACGAGCAAAAAAAGAACCTGTTGACAGGCTGCGGTCTTCTGCTGGGGTTTGCGGCAGTGCTGGTTTTCATGTTTCTCCCGCTCATCCAGGGCAAAAACATGATCGACTATTTCGACAATCTGTACAATACCATTTCCAAGGGATCGGCCTACTACATCCCCAAACTGAAGAAGGATGCCGTCAGGCATGAGGGCAAGCCGGTATCTCTGGTACTGAAAATAGAAGACGATGCCATCCGGCGAGACCTGGCCCAGGTGCTCACTGTGAACGGGCTCACGGTAGAGTCTGCTCCAGGCGAGATCTCCCTGAACGCTGATTTTGGCAAGCTGGTCGGCATCAGCCTGGAGGATACCGATCTGATGTTTGCCAACCAGGGAGCGAAAATCGCAGCACGGTATAACCTGCCGGAGAAAAACGTCCTGTTTGTGTGGTGGAAAGGACTCAACGCGGTGGAAAAGTCACTGACCCGGCAGAAGCAGTACTCCGAGGCCAAGTTTGTCGGCACCGTGGTTCAGAAAGGGGTTGAAACAGCCTACAACTATTATGGCATCTCCGTGCAGAACATCGGTGACCAAGTATACGCAGTCGTCTTCTCGCTGGTGTTTTATGTTGTCTATACACTCTGGTTTGGTATGGGCATTATGTACCTGTTCAAAGGGATCGGTCTTCACATCTGATTCCGGGGCCCTCCCAACCCGTTCGTCACAGCAGGGCTTTGCAGGTGAAAGAATATCCAAACCCATCAAGGAAACGATGCACCGGGTGCTGACATTTCTCAATAACCTGAGAAATAAAAACAGGAAGGATGAAGATGCACATATTGAATCCATGCGTCTGGAATTCAAGGCCCGGTATCACAATTTCAGGGTTCTCCTGCAGGCCAACAACAAGGCCCTGGAAAACATGGGCAGTATTGAGAAGCGGCTCAGGGAGGACCAGCCTTTCAATATGCAGTTTGTGCGGGGAAAGTCAACGGCCATTACGGTGGATGTCTTCCGGATGATCCGTATTCTGGAGGAACTGACCCAGGGAAAATACGTGGGGCTGGATACGCGATTTGATGAGATCCAG
This sequence comes from bacterium, assembly GCA_018830885.1. GTDB lineage: Bacteria > SAR324 > SAR324 > XYD2-FULL-50-16 > XYD2-FULL-50-16 > JAHJRI01. The sequence goes on from JAHJRI010000406.1 coordinate 5,034, forward strand.
CAGCAGATCAGCGGTATACTCAAACCGAGAACCACAGCCTCAGGCAGCCGACTGGTCGTCAACCTTGAGGAAATTGACGGTCATCTATTCACACTGGCGGGGAGCAAGATGGCCAAACTCGGGGAGATGAAAAACCGGCTGGGACTGGCGGTTCCCGAAGGGTTTGTGATCACCGCTGCGGCATACCAGCAGATCATTGATCAACAGGACTTACAGACGGAAATCGACCGGCAGTTTCAAACCGTCGATTTCAATAATCTGGAAGCCCTCCAGCAGGTTTGCCTGGACATTCAGAAACTGGTGGAGGGGGTGACGCTGTCCGACGAGCTGACGACAGCGATTCATGACGCATATGACGCTCTTGAAAAACAGACCCGAAAGAACGTGCGGGTGGCATTGCGAAGCAGTGCCTTGGGGGAAGACCTGGCCAGGAGCTCTTTTGCCGGACAATATCGATCGGAACTGAATATCGATCGCAAAGGTATCCTGCAGGCCTACAAACAGGTACTGGCCAGTAAATACAGTCTGCCTGCTGTGACCTATCGCTACCATTTCGGGATCAAGGATGAAGAAAACGCCATGTGTGTGGGTTGCCTGGCAATGGTCGATGCCATTGCCGGTGGTGTGCTCTATTCCCGTAACCCTGGTGACAGCAGGGATGACGCCGTTTACATCAGCGCCAACTGGGGGTTGCCCAAATCCGTGGTGGATGGCGATAAAGCCTGCGATGAGTTCGTTGTATCCAGGGAAAACCGTTCCCGCATCTCTGATCAGATAATACGGACCAAACCCATGATGCTGATGAGTGATTCTGATCCGGGCCTCAGCGTTCAAAGCCCGGACAGTGATCTTCAAAACAGTCCCTCACTGAGCTCGAGCCAGGTTACGGCGCTGTCTGAAATCGCGATTCGTCTGGAAACGCATTTCGATACCCCCCAGGATATTGAGTGGGCCATTGACCCCTCCGGTCGGATTGAGCTGCTCCAGTGCCGTCCACTGCTGCAACTGGAAAAAAAAGAGTCCAGCCGCTCAGAACAGGAGACACCACAGGATCTGGATCATGTTCTGCTCAGTGGTGGCGTCATGGTTAACTCGGGGTCTGCATCTGGTCCTGCTTTCGTGGTCCGTAAAAGCGCCGATCTTCTGGAATTTCCACCGGGTTCAGTTCTGATTTGCCAACAGGGACATCCGAGATGGGCGCCTCTGTTAAACCAGGCGGTGGCTGTTGTCACAGAGGAAGGCGGTTTCGCCGGTCACCTGGCCAATGTTGCCCGGGAATTCGATCTGCCAGCCATCTTCGGAATGCCGCGGGCAAGTGAGATCATCGGGAACGGTGACGTCATCACCGTTGATGCAGACCGACAGATACTATACAGCGGAAAAATCGAATCCCGACTGCCGGATCAGACAATGCGGAAGAACCTGATTACCGGCAGCCCGGTCTTCCGAACCCTGGAGGAAGTCAGCCGCCTGATCGTACCATTGAATCTGCTGGACCCGGATGGGATTGATTTCACTCCCTCCAGTTGCAGCACACTGCACGATATGACGCGCTTTGTGCATGAAAAGTCGGTCCAGGAGATCTTCAATTTCGGCAAAGAGCACCGTTTCATGGAGCGCTCCAGCAAACAACTGGTTTACAAAGTACCCATGCAGTGGTGGGTCCTGGATCTGGATGATGGATTCAAAAAACCGGTGACAGGCAAGCGGGTGCCGCTGGAGAATATTGACTCAATCCCCATGCTGGCCCTGTGGGATGGCATGCTCGCCGTTCCCTGGGAAGGACCGCCGTTGGATGGACGGGGTTTTATGTCTGTCCTTTTCCAGGGCTCTGCCAATCGCACCATCGGCGATCAGTCCCGTGCACGGACGCCGGATAAAAACTATTTCTTCATCTCAAGGAATTTCTGCAGTTTATCGTCGAAACTGGGGTTTCATTTTTCTACGATTGAATCCATTGTCAGTGACAATTATGAAGACAACTATATCAGTTTCATGTTCAAGGGGGGTGCCGCTGACTTCCAGAGACGGCACCGGAGAATCCATTTTATTGGCGACATCCTGGAGGAGTTCGGATTCAATGTGAACATTAAATCGGATGCAATGGTGGCGCGCCTGGAAAACCGACCTGCGGATTATGTGAAAGATCACCTTAAAATACTGGGATATCTAACTATTCATATCAGACAGCTGGATATGATCATGACCAATGAAAGAACCATTGCCTATTATCAGGAGAAGTTCGCCCGCGACATCAGCCGGATGATTGCGTCAACCGACCTGCCTGCAGACAGTGGTCCGCGTGGACAGGGTACGGCTGGGTTGAGCGTGGAGGAGACAAGCAAGGAGCCGGAAGGAACAGCCGCGACGACAAGACGATGAATTGGAAAATTGCTGTTAAAAACGGGTGGAATCGTTTGAAGCCTGCGATTATATTTGACGAAAATATGATCGCTCCAAAACGGTATCAGATGCTGTTCCGCAATATTGTTGCCATCATGTTGCTGGTATCGTTTATTCCACTGATTTCAATGACAGTTATCAATCATACCCAATACCAGAACAGCCTGCGGTCGCAGACATTCAATCCCCTGCGACTGCTGGTGAACAAAACGGCTCATTCGTTGGAACTCTTCCTGGATGAACGGCTGTCTGTCATTCGGTTTATTGCAGCGTCGAGATCCTATGACAGCTTATCCCAGTCAGCGACACTCAATACCCTTTATCAGGTCCTGAAGAAAGAGATCGGCGGCATTGTCGACCTGGGTGTTATCAACAAGGAGGGAAAGCAGGTCGCCTATGCCGGTCCCTATGATCTCCTGGGCCGTGACTATTCCCAGCAAAGCTGGTTCCATGAAGTCGCCCTCAGGGGGTACTATATCAGTGATGTGTTCATGGGATACAGGGGATTTCCCCATATCGCGATTGCTGTGCAGCAGTTTACCGTTGATGGGCGGTCCTGGACTCTGCGTGCGACCATTGACACCAGAAAACTGAACGGTATCATTCAATCAATGGGTCTGGAGCCGGAGAGTGATGCTTTCTTTATCAACCAGGACAGGATTTTACAGACCCCATCCCGATATTACGGCCATGTGCTTGAATCCTGTCGGCTCAACATACCGTCCATCATCACGGAGACCTATGTTGAAGAAATTACGGATGATTCCGGTCGACCGGTGATCGTCGCGTTAGCGAATATCATTCAGCGCCGATTTATCCTGGTGGTGGCCAAGCCCCGGTCTGTTTCGCTGCGCTCCTGGTATACGCTTCAAAATGAGATGCTCATCATCTTTATCGCCGGTGCGACACTCATTATCATTTCTGTTTTTACGATTGCCAGATTTCTGGTGAAGAAGATCCGGGAGGCTGACGAAAAAAGAGAGCTGGCCTTTCGTGAAATCGAGAACGCGCAAAAGCTGTCATCGCTGGGGAATCTGGCCGCCGGGGTCGCCCACGAGATCAACAATCCCATGGCCATTATCGACCAAAAAGCAGGTCTGATGGTGGATTTGATAAAAATCAATCCTGAATTCAAGGAAACGGATAAATTTCTGAAATTAACGGAATCCATCCTGCAAAACGTTGGCCGCTGTAAAAGCATTACCCATCGACTCCTCGGATTCGCCCGCCGTATCGAGGTGACCTTTGAAGAGATAGACCTCAACCGTCTGATCAAGGAAGTTCTTGGATTTATGGAGAAGGAAGCCCTCTACCGGAACATCGCCTTAATCCTGAAACTGGATGATGCCCTGCCTACCGTAGCTAGACCTCAGCCGAAAAGCTATTTACCAAGAATAACATATGGTTAAAGGTAGAATTTTTGTATTTTTCTCTAAAACCACTCAATCAGGGGACTGAGAGATGGTTCTTTTTCAATTGTGGTCCAAAAAGAGACAACGGCGGTATTTCGATAAAAACCCCCGGAGAAATCCCGTCCAGTCCGATAACGGGGCCAAGTACAGATAACAGCAGCAGTTATTTTTTTCGTTAGGGGCAAGGTTTTTGTTGATTATACGATGTATATATTGTATTATTACAGTATATTAAAAAACAATATACTTATAATACGGAATATTTAAGTCCAATGAAAAACAATACCTTTACATCCATATTTGAAATGCCTCAACCGGAAACAGAATTGTCGGCTCTCTGCAGAGAGGTTGAACAGATAGCCAAACAGGACCCGAAGATTCTCGAATTGATTGTGGCGGACCAGGACAAACATGCCAAAGAGGAGAAGAAAAATAGAATACTCGACAGACA
>JAHJRI010000407.1 GCA_018830885.1 bacterium
AAGCACCGATGATAAGAACGAATAAGAATGAATGGTGCCAGATCAGGGGATGGCAGACCTGGTGAGCAGCCCGGCTAGTCTCCGGCACCCCTGACATTATACTGGCGAATTCAGTTTACACAGTCTTGCCGAAAGGACACAAAAGCCACACCCTTCAATCAATCCACAAAAAATAATCCTGATCAGCCAAATGTTCAGCTTGAGTTTAGCCCGAATTCTCACTAAGGTATTAAAACAATTGCACCAAGCAAATCAACAATTGTTTTTTCAGGATTTTTTTTGAAAGTCACAGTGGAATGTCGGTTTTTTGTCATTCACTTTCTTTACTTGAACAATACCTTTCTATAACCGACTGTATTTTAAAAGATCCTGTCAATGATTCAGATTTCATAGTATACATATTTCCATCGCTTTTCATTAACCGGATCTAATCAAATAGAGAAGTTTTCAATTGACCAGATTTTTCGCAAAAGAACTCCAACAATCTTATCATTTCATCTGTATAGATTAGCAACTTCTTGTAATAAATTAGATTCCAGAAAATGCTTCCACCTGGCCTCCCAAATGTAATTGCTCATGAAAAATCGAAGGGGCTCGTGAAATCATTTATGATGACATTTCTTTTCCAGCTCAGAATCGCAATCGTGTATCTGGAAGAGAAGAAACAATAAAATGAATCAATTAATCCAATTCGGTTGGTAAACATGGCAATAACTTCCGGTCAAATAGTGAAAAACCTGGTCTCTGGAGAACCGGTAACCATCAACAAGGTTCAACAGCTTGGATCGATGATATCGGTAAACTACACCGGTGTAAATACGGCCAGGGCAAATACCAAGGTGATTGACAGGGAGACGTTTGAAAGCCTGGAGGTATTGACTGAGGAAGGAGCATTCAATTTCAGCGGTGATCCGATTCGATTTGGACTCTACGCAGAGGCTGAGAGGATTCATTCAGCCTACCAGTTTGACCCGTTGTTTGCTGTAAATTGCAGTATCGTTGACCCTCTGCCCCATCAGGTGGAAGCGGTCTACAAGTTTTTGCTCCCTCTGCCTAAAATTCGCTTTCTCCTGGCAGATGATACGGGTGCCGGAAAAACCATTATGACTGGTCTGTTGATAAAGGAATTGATGATGAGGGGAATGGCGGAGAGAATCCTCATCGTGACGCCAGGTGGTCTTACCAGGCAGTGGCAGGAAGATGAATTGGGATTGAAATTCAATCTTTCCTTTAAACTGGTGAATCGCGCCGCATTTGTTTCTGACCCCAATATCTTTTCAAGTTCGAACCTGCTCATTACATCGCTCGATTTTCTTCGGGGCGAAGATGTGCTGAATGTGGTGAAGGAGACTTCCTGGGATCTGATCGTGGTGGATGAAGCGCACAAATTGTCGGCTTTCGATTACGGGCGAAAACGGTATCTGAGCAAACGCTATGTCGCTATGGAAACATTGGCTTCCAAATGTGAACATCTGCTACTGTTGACGGCAACTCCTCATCGCGGCAGAAGGGATACCTTCAAAAACCTGCTTCAGTTATTGGATCGTGATATTTTTGCCTCTGACAGTCTGGTGACGTCCCGGGTCCGGGAAATAGGAGAAAATGGCGTCAACAAGTTCTTCATCCGCAGACTCAAAGAAGAGATGAAAGACTGGAACGGCGAACCCCTTTTTAAACCCCGTTACACCACGACTACCTTATACGAGCTCACAATAGAAGAGAAAAAGCTCTATGACGAAGTAACCCGGTATGTCCAGGAGAGGCGATTGGAAGCCCAGAAGGATGCCAATATTTATGTATCTTTAGCCCTGATGGTCATGCAAAGACGGCTCACCAGCTCCATCTATGCCATCATGAGAACCTTGAAGAACCGGTATAACGCCCTTAAAGGACTGCTGGACGAGCTGGCACAGAATCCCAGCCTCTGGAAACAGAAATGGAAACTGGACCTGGGCATGGAGACCTTTGATGATTTTGACGAGTTTGACGATCAGGAAAAGGAATCCTTGGAAAACATCTTTTCCGATCCCAGAAAATTTAAGTTGTTTACCACGGCAAAAAGCCCCCAGGAAATAAAGCAGGAGGCAGAGCAGGTCAAAATACTGCTGGAAATCGCTGAGTCATTATACAAAAACAACCAGGAGGAACAGAAATTCGTCCGCCTTCGCAAACTGCTTCAATCCGAAGGTGTGCTGGACCGTAATGAAAAACTGGTCATATTTACTGAACACAAGGACACCCTCGACTACCTGGAACAGCGGCTGAAAAACAATGGCTATACCGTGGTAACGATTCATGGCGGAAAATCAGTTGAAGAAAGGCGGATAGCCCAGATCAGTTTTGCCAAGGAGGTCCAGATACTGATCGCTACCGATGCAGCGGGGGAAGGCATTAACCTTCAGTTCTGCCGATTGCTGATAAACTGGGACATCCCCTGGAATCCAAATCGATTGGAGCAACGCATGGGGCGTATTCACCGCTATGGCCAGAAGCAGGATGTTCTTGTTTTCAACATGGTGGCTCAAAACACACGGGAAGGGATGGTGTTAACCCGTCTCCTGGAAAAGCTGGACCTGATTCGCGAACAGATGGGAGATGACAGGGTGTACGATGTTATTTCCGATGTTTTTGAAGGGGTTAACCTGGATGACATCATCAACTCGACCTTTAACGGACAAAAAACAACATTTGACGAAACCATCGATTCCAATCTGACTGAACAGAATATCCGCAACATCATTCAGGCCCAAAGAGATGGATTGGGCTATAGCTCCATTGACTACCGTGATGCCAGGATTCTGAAAGAAAACTCAGATGAAAAAAGACTGCAACCTGTCTACATCAGGCTCTTCTTCGAAAAGGCTTTCAAAATGCTGGGGGGACACTATGAGGAGATGGAACAGTCCATTTATCGAATCACCAAGATGCCTCGGGAGATTATTTCGGCCCTGAAGGAGGATTATAAAACAGTGATTGAGGTTGGACATCTTTTTTTCTGTTTTGACAAGCAGGTCTTCCTGGAATATCAGCACATCGGCAGTATAGGCCGGTTGCACTATATCAATCCGGGCAATCCGATCTTTGACAGTCTGGTTAACGTGATCCGGGTGCTCTGCAAAGAGGATGTGTTAAAAGGAACGGTACTGATCTCACCGGATGACCGGGCCGATTATTTCGCTTTTTTTGTCCGATCCCAAATCACAGACAGCCGTTCTTACTCTGGAAATGAAAGCGTGGCGGATGAGGAATTGTGCCTGGTGTGTGGTACCGACGGTACTGATTTTGAAGTCACATCTCCGGCTAAACTGATCGACCTGCATGCTCCCAATGCCTTTGCCAAAAGCGTACAACCACCGAATATTGTTCGAATTGAGGATGTTACCCATTGGAGCTTTGAAAACATCACTGTTCCGCAATTTGAAAAAGCGAAAGAGCGAATCAGGGAAGATGCCGAAAGCAGGAAAACTTACCTCGAAGAAGCGTTTAACAATGTTATTTTCGATTTGACCGCCGAGATCAATGATCTGCAAGCAAAGATCCTGTTAGGGGACGGAAAGGTTCAGGAAAGCATTCTCAAAAAACAGCAGCGAATTGATGAAATGGCGGATAAGAAAAAAGAAAGACTGAAAAAGCTGGATCTGATGTTGCAATTGAACATGAAACCGCCGGAAATCCTGGGGTGTGCCTATGTTGTGCCTTTAAATCAGGTGGAATATAAATCTCATTTTGGTATGAGCCGGGATGACGAAGCAGAAGCGATTGCCATGAAAACCGCCATGGACTATGAAAAAAGTCGGCATCGAATTCCGGAAGACGTCTCAGCCGAAAACGCCGGCTATGATATTCGCAGCAGCGATCAAAACGGTTTGAAACGCTATATTGAAGTAAAAGGCCGCAGCAGCGAAGGAGGAGTGATGGTATCGGAAAACGAAATGAACCGACTTTCGCAGTTGGGTGATTCAGCCTGGTTGTATATTGTTGTGAATTGCAAATCTGAACCGGAACTGTTTCGGTTTCAGAATCCGGCTCAAAATCTGGTGTTCGAAAGAAAAACCAAGGGGGTGCAGTACTTTTTGAAACTGGAGGAATGGAAGCAAAAGAGCCTGAATTTGGGCGGATCGGCAGATTCGATCACATAAAAGAAAAGCTAATCTGCAAATTGAACCGCAATGAAAATCGACAAAAAAGCTTTAAGGAACGGATTTTACCAAAACATCAAAGAGATACTGGAATCTGCCAGAATCAAATCCTACCATGCAGTGAACTTTGCCATGGTGGAAGCCTACTGGAACATCGGTCGCTTAATTGTTGAAGAGGAACAATTGGGGAAAGAACAGGCGGAATATGGGACGTATGTAATCAAAGAACTTTCCATCAAATTAACAGCCGAACATGGAAAAGGCTTTGATCAAAGTAATCTTAAGCGTATGCGTCAGTTCTATTTAACCTTTCCAATTGGTGCCGCAGTGAAGCACCAATTGGAAAATGGAAAAAGTCACGCACTGCGTGACCATTCTAAAAATAGTCAGATTAGTGCCGCAGTGCGGCACCAATTATCCTGGACCCACTATAAACTATTAATCAGGGTATCCAACGAGACAGCCCGCAACTGGTACATGAATGAAGCTGCCGACTGCGGCTGGTCAACCCGGCAACTGGAAAGGCAGATCAATTCTCTATACTATGAAAGACTCCTGGCCAGTAAGGATAAAAAAGCGGTTCAACAGGAAGCGGAAGGAAACATCAAGAGACTGATGGTTCAGCCCGTTGATTTAATTAAAGATCCCTATATTCTGGAATTCCTTGGATTAAATCCCGATCTGACCTACTTGGAAAAGGAACTGGAGCAGGGGTTGCTGGACAAGCTGCAGCAATTCCTGTTGGAACTGGGAAAAGGGTTCTGCTTCGTTGCGCGCCAGCAGAGAATTGCCACGGAAACCTCCAATTTTTATGTCGATCTGGTGTTCTACAACTACCTCCTGAAGTGCTTTGTCCTGATAGATCTGAAAACCGGAAAACTGACCCACCAGGACATCGGGCAGATGGATATGTATGTCCGGCTTTATGAAGACAAGATCAAACCGGCCGAAGATAACCCGACCATCGGGCTGATCCTGTGTACGGAAAAAGAGGAAACCGTTGTCAAATATTCTGTCTTGAATGAGAGCAAACAGCTGTTTGTGTCAAAATATCTGCTTTACCTGCCCAGTGAGCAGGAATTGATTGAGGAAATCGAGCGGGAAAAAGCGTTTATTCAGCAGGAAAAACAACACCAATCAAGGGGAAAAATAGAGAAATGACAAACCATCCAACTGAATGCAAAAAACTGATCGAAGTGGCCATGCCGATCAAGGAGATTTCGGCAGAGAGCGTCAGGGACAAGTCCATTCGCCACGGTCATATTTCCACCCTGCATCTCTGGTGGGCCAGACGTCCCCTGCCTGTTTGCCGTGCGGTTGTCTTTACCAGCCTGGTGCCGGATCCCCTGGATGAAAAATGCCCCCAAGCCTTCAGGGAGGCTGTTGACGCACTATTGGGGAAAGAGGAGGGAAAACCCGATTATTACAAACCCTACGAGAATATCCCCTTTACCGCCACGGATTCTGCAATGGAGGACAACCCGCGCAACCGGTTGCTGATGTTTATCGGTAAATTTTCAAGTGCTTTCCTGGAGAACGAAAAAAGAGGAAAAAAGACTCCGGCCAAAGACCAGCTCAGCGAAGGCAGTTTGATTAAATGGGACAATAAAAACGACGAAACCATCCTCAAAAAAGCCAGAAAGCTGATCTGGGTGGCCCATGATCCGGAAGGGAATACTCTGGAATCCTTTGATGAGTATTACAAAGCCATAAAGAAAGCGGAAAAGGAACTATATCAAACACCCAACCGACATCTGGAAACTGAAGAGGTGGTTGCAAAGGAAAATCTGCTGCAGCAGGCCATCGATGCTTTTCTGGATCGCATGCCGAAAGTGTTCGATCCTTTTGCCGGGGGTGGCGCCATACCCCTGGAAGCTGCCCGCCTGGGGTGCAGGAGCTATGGCAACGATATTAACCCGGTGGCCCACATTATCCAGAAGGGCAGCCTGGAATTCCCTCAAAAATACGGTAAACCGATTGTGTATACCAGGGATGAGTTCATCCGGCGATATGGACCGGAGCTGCTTGAAAAATATGAAAAAGATTCCCCCAGCGGATGGAAAGCAAAGGGGACAGACATCTACGTAGAAAACCGCCTGGCTTTTGATGTGGAATACTTTGCCAGGAAACTGATTCAGATGACAGAAGAAGAGGTTGGCCATTTGTATCCGATGGATGATAAGGGAAACATGCCAATAGCCTATTATTGGGTCTGGCATGGCAGATGTTTAAATCCAAGCTGTAGAGCCAATGTGCCTCTTCTGCGGCAGTTTTATTTATGCAAAAAAGACTCGAAGGCAATTCACCTTTCCCCGGTGATCTCAGGTAAAGAGATATCCTTCGAAATAAAGGAAGGGAAATGCAATATTGATTCATGGGTGCAACGGAAAAACCTTAAATGCCCTATTTGTGGCAACGTAACTTCCATTAACGAGCTAAAAAGGCAGTTTAATGGAAAGGAACCCATTCAAAAACTGGTTGCAGTATTTGAAGAAAATACGAATGGAAAAACATATAGAACTCCGAATTCAAGGGAAATTGAAATATCCAACCAAAAATCTGAAAACACCATTGAAATATTAGAAAAGTTGGCAGCAGGGAACAGTCGCGATCTACACTGCACTGGCTGGGGGGTTAAAACATGGGGTGATTTATTTTCCAACCGGCAACTGTCAACACTCAATGCCTTTGTCAAAGCGCTCCAGCAAATCAAACAAGAACTGAATCCGCTTGAAAATGACTACGATAAAGTGATTTTGACTTATCTTGGTATATTGATGGATAGGATTGCTGTTGCCAATACTTCTTTTGGTGTTTGGCATACTAGTCGCGAGACCCTTGAAAGGCCTATGGGCAGACAGGCTATCCCCATGGTGTTTGACTATCCGGAATCGAATCCATTCTGTCACAGCTCGGGTAGTGCCTATAACCAATTGGATTGGTTAACCCGGTATATTCAAAGCGAATCTGGAGTTCCATATTATTCAGTCTGCAACAATTCATCCAGCGGTGAGGTTTCCCAGTTTGACGAGAAGAGCATTGATTGTGTTGTAACCGATCCTCCCTATTATGACGCTATTGCCTATGCGGACTTGTCTGACTTTTTCTATGTCTGGTTGAAACGAACCCTTTCGGATCTTTACCCGTTGAATTTTGCTTTCCCTCAAACTCCCAAATCAGAAGAATGCACAGCTTTAAAGCATCATCATAGCGGAAACTTGAGTAAGGCGAATGACCATTTTGAAAATAAACTCAAACAAATATTTGACACTATTGAAAAGCAGACAGCTGGTATCGTCAGCATTATGTTTGCCCATCAGAGTACCCAAGCTTGGACAACGCTGTGCAATTCAATTTTGAGTTCAAGAATGAATATTACAGGGAGTTGGGCGAATGAAACTGAAATGACAGGAGCCCTGAAAAAAGACAAAGCGTTTTTGGCTTCGTCGATAACAGTAGCTTGTAAGCCCTTTGAAAAATCCGGATTTGGTGATTTCAAAGTCATCAAAAAGGATATTGATGCAGAAGTGAAAAAAGAAGTCGGCTATCTGTACAAGCTGGGATTCAGAGGCGCTGATCTTCTAACAGCTTGTTTTGGTCAGGCGGTCAGCGAATTTGGGAAATATGAGAAAGTGGAGAAGGCTGACGGGACGGAAGTGACGGTAGCGGAACTGCTGGAAACAGCCCGGGATGCCGCTTTCAACGCGATTATCAGCGATATCCAGACTGATGATATGACCCGGTTCTATATCGGCTGGCTCAATCTTTTCAGTTTTGTTGCAGCCGAGCATGACGATGTGCGTCGTATTACCCAGATTGGATTGAATATCGATGTGAATGACCTGATGACTCATAACATCCTGCTGCGTGAAGGCAACCGTGAAAGTCTGGCAGGTTTTGAGCAGCGCAATGAATTAAACCGGAAACTGGGTGACAGTGTCAACAGCCCCACCATCGACAAGGTTCACAAGGCGATGTTTCTTTTTGACAGGGCCAATCGGGGTGAATTGTTGAAATACATCGCCAAACAGGCATCCGATAAGGAGAACCCCGTTTGGCGGGTACTCAATTCACTGGTGGAAATTCTACCGAATGTGACCGCAGACTTCAAACAGGCATCCGGGCTGCTGGCCAATAAGGACAGCCTGATCAATGATGCAAAGCAGAAAGAGCTGGACAGGGGAGATCAAACCCGTTTTTAAAGTGTATTGCTATCGGACTTATAACAAACCACTTACTGAGAAACTGACATGAAAACGATTCAGGAAAACCTGTTCAAGGCATTGGGATTGTTCATTGAAGCCATGAGGCCCTATGTTGTATCTGTGCTGATGAAACAACCGGGAGCCAATTGGGAAAACTGGTTTTACGACTCCTTATCCCATGCTCAAAGGCAGAGTTGGGATATCGGCCTTGAAAAAGGGACCCCCCCCGAAAACCTGATCGATTTTCACAATCTGAAAGGATTTGCACTGAAATACAGGGAGCTGTTGCAAGCTGATTTCAAGAAAAAAGTGAACAGTTTGCCGACCTGGCTGGAAGAAATAGCTGAAGCCCGCAACAAATGCCAGCATTTTAATGAATTGAACGACCAGGAGATCCAGGATGGTTTCAGCAACATGCTGAAAATCGTCAATCATTTAAAAATGAAGGACGTGGAGAAAGCCATTACACAGCTTCGGGATGCAGAGGATGAAAAACCGGCTGTGGAACCGCAAGCAGTAGCTCCCGGTGAAAGGTCTGCGGGATTGATTCCCTGGTTCAGAAATGTCGTCCCTCACCTGGATATTCGCACCAATCAACTGGATGAATCGGTGTTTGCCGCAAATCTTGGTGACGTGGCCAGGGGCAGCAGCCGGGAGATCTACTTGAACCCCACCCTATTTTTCTCCAAAACCTTTTTTACCAAAGGGCTGAAAAATGTAGCAAAACGGGTGATCAAAGGGCTCAATGGGGGAGAAGACGCCGAGAATCGTGTCATCTCACTGCAAACAGGATTTGGCGGCGGCAAGACCCATACCCTGATTTCACTGTATCATCTGGCAGCCTGGGGCAAGAAAGCAGCGAACTCTTCGTCTGTTAAAGATCTTTTTCAAACCATCGATCAGCCCACTTTTGAAAAAGCGAATATTGGCGTGTTTACCAATACAACCAATGACCCAACCCAGGGGCGGGAAGTGGACGGGCTCCATATTCAAACCGTCTGGGGAGAACTGGCCTATCAACTGGGTGGAAAAGCTGCCTATGAGCTGATTCGAGCTAACGACGAAAATCGGACGGCTCCCAAGGGATTATTCAAGCAGGTCTTGGAAAAAACCCAGCCGGCCCTGATACTGATGGACGAGATAGCCGATTACTGCGTTTCAGCAGCAGGAGTTGCTGTGGGTAGTTCAACCCTTTCTGACCAGACCATCAGCTTTGTGCAGGAGCTTTCCGAAGCGGTTACGACCACCGATCGTTGTATCCTGGTGGCAAGTCTGCCGCAGAGCGAAGCGGAGATGACCAATTCTCAACATACAACCCAGATCCTGACCAGTCTTTCCGCACGGTTGGGACGGGTTGGAGCCGACACCAAACCCGTGGCAGAAGATGAGATATATGAAGTCATCCGCTATCGATTGTTCGAAAACCTGGGCAGTGAAGAACAAAAGGAAAACGTCATTTCAGCCTATATGCATCTCTATCAAAGCCTGATCTCCGAGGTCCCGGATCATGCCCAAACCATGGAATACAAGGAGAAACTCAGAAAATCCTATCCGTTTCATCCGGAACTAATCGACATGTTCCGCATCCGCTGGGCTTCCAGCCATGATTTCCAGAGAACGCGGGGAGTACTTCGTTTGCTGGCGTCCATCGTGGCTGACCTATGGCAGAGACAGGGATCTTTGTCAGGGTCTCAATCCCTGATTCATACCTCTGATGTCAGTTTCAAAAACCTGGATGCGCTCTGCGGTCAGTTGATCCGTTTGTATGGAACGGGATTCGATGCCGTGATTACAGCAGATGTCTCCGGGGGATCTTCCAACTCGTTTTTCATAGATTCCGACAAGGCTGATTACGGGAACTATCAACTCACCCAGGGAATTGCCGCCACGATTTTGCTGGGGAGCTTCGGCAGCGGAGGGGTTAACCGGGGAATCAGTATTGAAGAGATCAAGCTGGCTACCGTCAAACCGGACTCCTTTAACCACAACCATATCAACGGAGCCCTGGATGCTCTTGAAGGGAAGGCTTACTATCTCTATTACAGTTCAACCGGGTCTACCTCCCGCCGATACTGGTTTTATACCAAACCCAATATCAACATCCTGATCAACCAGGCCAGAAGCGATGTAAAGAAGTCAGACCTGCATGCGGAGATTTTAAATCGAATACAAAAACGAGCATCCAACATCCATACCTTTAATACCCTGGTAAATCCGGGGGCTGATGTTCCGGAACAGAAACGACTCACCTTGATTATCCCGGGACCCGAGTATCTGGCCAACCCGGAAAATGTCACAAGACAAACAAAAAAGCTCCTGGAACAACTGGCCACCAAAAAAGGGACTGGAGAACGAATCTATCGCAATACCATGCTCTTCCTGATCTGCTCAGAATATGGGTATTCCCGGCTTTGTGATGAATTGAAAAACTATCTTGCCTGCGAAAAGATCAAACTGGATTATCGAGGACAACTGGAAGCCGATCAGAAGGAAGACCTGAGAAAACGTTCAGAAGACCACCATAAACAGGCTGCCTATTACCTGGCGGAAGCTTATTCCATTGTTGCCAAATATTCTGCCAAAACGGGTGTAAAAATACTCGTAGCCAAACAATTCAAAGACAGCCTGGATCTGCAAGTCAACGCCAATATCCTGCAGCTCTTAAAGGACGAAGAGTGGCTCCTGGAATCGGTAGGACTGGGAACCCTGAAAAGGCATAACCTGTTTCCAGAACCGAACAAACCTGTGAAGGCAAAGGATGTATATGAGGCATTTCTGCGGTTTGACGACAAGGAGTTTATTACTGAAGTAGCCACTGTTCAAAACAGTCTTCTCAAGTATTGTAACAACGGTGAAGTGGTGATTGCATCTGGCGATGGCAGGGAATTCAATAAAATGTACCTGAAAGAAACCGTTCCCTTTTTCGATGTTACCGACGAATCATACTGGCTGTTGGATAAATCAAACTATAAACCTGAAGCACCTGATGTCCCTGCGGCTCATGAGCCAGACAAGGGAGAAGAACCAGATGCAGGTGGGGGGGATCAAGGAGGGGGACCTGCCGCCAAGACGGTTAATGAACCGCCCCCCATTAAGACATATAAATCCATAACCGTTTCAGGAAATGTCGACGTGGCCAATTACTCCCAGCTGTTCACTTCTTTTATCGTGCCACTACAGAACAACGGGGTCGAAATTACAGTCTCCATAAAAGGAAAAAGCACCCAGGCCAATCCAATAACCGAAAGCAGCCAGCAATACAAGATTGTTAAAGAGTCTGCAGCCCAATTAAATCTTAATTTTGAGACTGAAGAGCAATAACGGGTTTTGAAAAGTACCCGGCTTTCACATGAAAATAAAGTCATGAGTAAATTATTCAAACTTAAGAAATGGCTAACACTTGAAGAAGCCGCCGTTCATATCTCCAATGTTTTGGATGAGGCTGTAACAATAGCTGATTTATTGCGTTTTGCTCTTGATGGCTATTTAACCCTTTCTGTCGATTTTGTGAATCACACACAAGCCAGGAAGGGGAAGTGGGTTAAGACAGAAGATGTTGAATCTATATGGAAGAAATACAGCATGAATACAGGAGAAAAGAATGATTTGCCCATTACTTTTCCGAAAAATCATGAACTTATAGAATTAGGAGGTCATTGGATCATATTAAACGATAGTCCCACCCCTCTCTTAAACAGTGACTTTAAAAAGTGAGCTTAGACCATGAAAAAATACACCGAGAACAACGAACGAATTAAGCGCAAATATCTAACTTTTTTGAAGCAGGCAAAAGGCCAAAATGAAGCCTCAATTGATGCCGTCGCCAAAGCGATTTCCCGTTTTGAGCAATACAACAGATACAAAGATTTTAAGGCATTTCACTTTGAACAAGCAATTGGGTTTAAAAAGCATCTGGCCAATCAAAAGCACCATAAAACGGGAAAACCATTAAGCCTGGCGACGATGAATGGGACAGTAAGGCATTTAAAAGCATTTGTTGAATGGCTATCACAGGAGACCGGGTATAAATCACGTATTAAATACTCAGATGCTGAATATTTTAATCTATCAGAGAAAGAGGCACGTACCGCAAAGGCAAAACGCCAGAAACCTGTGGCAAGTGTTGAACAGATCAAGCATGTAATATCTATAATGCCGAACAGTTCGGTTATTGAGAAGCGAGACAGCGCTTTGATTGCCTTCATCCTGTTGACCGGCGCAAGAGATAGCGCTGTTGCTTCAATGAAGTTAAAGCACATCGATCTAAAGGCCGGTACGGTTTATCAGGATGCCAGAGAGGTGAATACCAAGTTCAGCAAGAGTTTTACGACCTGCTTTTTCCCTGTCGGCGATGATGTACGTAATATTGTTGTGGATTGGGTTAAATATTTGAGAAATGAACTTCAAATGGGGAATGATGCTCCGCTGTTTCCAAAGACAAAAATGAGCCAGGGGCCTGATAATAGCTTTCAGGTTTCAGGACTTTCCTGTGAGCATTGGAGCAGCGCCGCCGCAATACGAAAAATATTCAAAGATGCATTTTCGTTGGCGGGGTTACCCAACTTCAATCCGCATAGTTTCCGTGACACACTGGCAGCATTAGGTGAAAAACTTTGCCAATCTCCCGAAGAATTCAAAGCATGGAGTCAGAATTTAGGACATGAAAGGGTTCTGACTACTTTTTTTAGTTATGGGGAAGTACAGCCAACACGCCAGATCGAGCTCATCCAAAAGTTGGGACAACCTCGTGATACAGATACGCAGAATATAAATGCCGCTGAATTGGCTAAGGCTGTTGCCCATGAAATGAGAAAGCAAGCTATGTGAAAGTATTCTATCTCATGCGAACAATTTTCAATCCTCTGCTACCGGATAGACTCATATTACCTGTAGCAGCCTTTTCAATATGATCACTCCACCACTGCATAACCGGCTTTCGGCGTTCAAGGTAGTTGGCGCGATTATAAGCATTTCGAACTTCATTTTTACCAATATGAGCAAGAGCAGCTTCAATTACATCAGCATCAAAACCCTCTTCATTTAAAATTGTACTGGCCAATGATCGCATTCCATGAGCGACCAGTTTTTTGTCGAATCCCATACGCTTTAATGCAGTATTGGCAGTTTGGGGATTGGTGTGTTTATTGAGATCACGATCCGAGGGGAACACAAATTGGCTATGACCGCTAATTGGCTTCATGATTTCCAGAAGCATCAGAGATTGAGCAGAGAGTGGAACAAAATGTTCTTTTTTTCGTTTCATACGTTCTGCTGGAATATGCCAAATAGCGGTTTTCAGGTTGATTTCATCCCAGCGTGTACCAGCTGCTTCACTGGGTCTCACCATGGTGTGAAGTTGCCACTCTATCAGGCAGCGGGTTGTATATTTGATGCTTGCTGTTGTCAATGTTTGCAAGAGAATTGGCAACTCTTCAGGTTTGAGAGTGGGTAAATTCTGTTTTACTGGTTTTTGAAATGCGCTACGGATTCCAGCGAGAGGGTTGGATTGGATAATACCGCTGTTGACCGCATACACCATGATTTCATTCAAACGTTGACATAGCCGTTTAACGGTTTCAAGACTACCCTTTGCAGCAACGGACTTGATGGTCTCAATCGTTTTGGTGGCAGTGATTTTTTGAATAGGCACTTTCCCCAAATTTGGGAATATATGCAACTCAAGAGAACGCCATGTATCAGTTGCATGATCTTCCGAAACCTCACCTTTCTTAACTTCCAGCCATTGGGCAGCGATACATTCCAGGGTATCATTGTACGCTTGCCTGCTGATACGATCTTGCTCATCTCTGTATTCCTGTGGGTCAATATCCTTTGCCAATAACTCTTTGGCTTCGGTCCGTTTCTTCCGTGCTTCAGCAATGGAGAGCGCAGGATATGCCCCCAGACTCAAGCATGTCCTTTTTTTTGTATAGGGTCTTTTGTAATCAAATAACCATACTTTTGAACCGCTGGGCATTATTCGGAGTTGTAGCCCTTCCCCATCATACAGCTTGTAAAGCTTCTCTTTGGGTTTTGCCTGCTTTACCTCTGTATTGGTCAGCGGTTTGGTTTTAATTGCCATTTTGGTA
The DNA here is from genome assembly GCA_018830885.1 of bacterium. GTDB lineage: Bacteria > SAR324 > SAR324 > XYD2-FULL-50-16 > XYD2-FULL-50-16 > JAHJRI01. Next base: position 14,434 of record JAHJRI010000407.1, read on the forward strand.
GTACTCCTGTTAGTAGTTTTGAGTATGTACTACCAAATGTACTGCCAAAATAGTAGGATTGTCTAGGACTAATTAGGATGTTGCTGGTTTAAAACAACCACTAAAACCCATTATTTCTAGGCTTTTCCGGCTGTTTTTGAATTTTGATAAATCTGGTTGTGGTGGAGGTGGCGGGAATTGAACCCGCGTCCCAAAGACAGAACTAATAGCTTTCTACAAGTTTAGTCAGTATTTTATGTCTCGCCGGTACCATTTCGTTAACTGACAAGCTCAGGACCGGCCACCCATTTAGGTTTTACTTTTCCACCAATGGGAGACGGAAAAGCTGAGCCTGATAAAATGACGTGAATTCCTGCTTATCAGGCGTGGCAGACTTCACGCTCTCGAACTATGCTGCTATCGCAGCACTGTTAAGAGTATAATCGCTATTTTCAGCAAATAAAATATTCAGACGATTTTTAGAGTGGCCCTTCGTCTAACCACTACTTGCTTACACTATTAATATCTCATCCAGGTCGAAATCCTGTTCACCCCCATGAGGTTGGACTTTATTGCAGTGTTACTGGTTCAGGTGTTTGAGAGCACGATTCATATCCAGTTTGTCATCCTTTGCCTTCAATGACGATCTTTTGTCGTAGAGTTTTTTCCCACGACAAACCGCTATCTCAACTTTTACCTTTCCACCTTTATAGTACAGGCTCAAAGGAATAAGCGTCAAGCCTTTTTCTTTCACTTTTGACAGCAGTTTGACAATTTCCCGTTTGTGCATCAGCAGTCGTCTGACACGGTCTGTTTTGTGGTTGTGGATATTGCCAAACTTATAGGGGCTGATCTCCATCTGGTGGAGATTCAGTTGATAGTCGCCTGTAATCTGGCAAAAAGAGTCCACCAGTTTCACGTGGCCTGCCCGCAGACTCTTGACTTCTGTCCCCACCAGGGCGATACCGGCCTCGAATCGTTCCAGGACTTCGTAGTCATGCCAGGCTTTCCGGTTTTTAACAATGAATTTGTCAGCCATCTTGTCTTCTACTTAACACTTGTGTTTTTGTTCATTAAATGCGTATCCCTTTTGCCAGGAGACGTTGTCCCGGGAAAAAAAATGTTCCCCCGAATTCGGTTTCCCGACAGCCGGCCATTGGATTCCTGCGCAGTGGGGTTCAATACCCGGTTCATTTTATCGCAGGGGATAGTCCATCAACTTGGTATATTTCGCACCAACCGGTGTCAGAAGACTGGAAAACAGGGAAATCCGCTCTACCGGAAAGGGCTCCGATCGGTAAAGATCAAAATGGGCCAGATAGTCACCGATTCTCTTTATTTTACTGGTTTTAACTCTCCCAATGGTCACGTGTGGATGAAATCTGCGCTTTTCACCCTCAATGCTGATTCTGTTGAGCTGGTACTCAACCTTGTTTTTCAATTGCAGCAGGCTTTTATTTTTCTCCACCCCCACCCAGATTACCCGGGGGGATTTTCCCCCGGGAAAGGTCCCGACACCTTGCAGCGTCATTGAGAATGACGACTGCTGAACTTTAAGCAGACACGTCTGGATACTCTCCGAAACCTGTTCGTTCACTTCACCGACAAACCGCAGGGAAAGATGGAGCTGGTCAGAATCCACCCAGGCAACTCCTGGCAATCCATAAGCGCACAGCACACTGATCTCTGTTTTCAGTTGCCCAGGCAGATCGATTGCAATAAAAAGTCTTGGCATTCCCGGGATCCCTTCTCATGATCCGGCTTTCCTGTGTTCAGCCTCAAGATTGCAGTTATTGGTGATACCGCCGGGTCAGAGAGCAGCACATGACATTCCCGGATTATCCGCTCCTGGTCTTTCCCGCCGAGTGTCTGGCTTACTTGAGGCGCACAGGGGTGGATGATTCCGCAGAATATGGGAAAACCGGAACAGAATATTAAAAATATGACCATTTATTTATCATCATCAACATAAAACCGATAATATTATCCAATAACGGTCAATTGGGCTATAATTAACTGTGATGACGTTATTCTTGTCCGTTTCCATCATATTTGCAGAAAACGGCAATCATTGACAACTCTAACCTGAAGATACGGAATACACTCAATGAATGATACAGAATTCTGGCGCCAGAAGACCTATAAAAACCCGGTATTTCTTAACAGCCCTGAAGCCAGGCAAATACGGATACTTTGCGAACTGACAGCTCCCAAGGCGCAATTTGAAAAGAACCATATTGAAAACACCATCGTTTTCTTCGGATCAGCCCGCTCGATCCCCTTTTCCGAAGCTAAGAAAAATCTGGCAGCCATCACACTGGAAAAGGAAACCGCAGGTACTCCTTCACAGGATATTGAGGATCGTCTGGCAAAAGCCAAAGCGGCCCTGAAGTTGTCGGAGTTTTATGATCATTCCGTCCATCTGGCTCAAAAGCTCACCGAGTGGTCCCTGACCATCCCTGACAAGATCAAGCGGTTCTATATCTGTTCCGGCGGCGGACCCGGCATGATGGAAGCGGCGAACCTGGGTGCTTCCCAGGCCAAGGGCGAATCCGTCGGTCTTAATATCAGCCTGCCGTTTGAACAGGCGCCCAATCCTTATCAATCGACCCATCTATCCTTTGAATTTCACTACTTCTTCATCCGCAAATTCTGGTTTGCTTACCTGGCAAAGGCTCTGGTGGCTTTCCCGGGCGGTTTCGGCACTATGGATGAACTCTTTGAGCTCCTGACACTGATTCAGACACGCAAGATTAAAAAAACAGTCCCCATCGTCCTTTTTGGCAAGGAGTTCTGGCAGAACTTTATCAATTTTGAATTTCTGGTGGAATGGGGTGTGATCAGCAAGCAGGACCTGGACCTCTTTCGTTTTTTCGATGATGTGGATGAAGCATTTGTATATCTGAGGGATATTCTTGGGAAAACCTATCTTTAACCCTCGGCAGCAGGAAAAAGAATTTCATCACCCTGTCAAATTTCGGTTGCCCGACGGCAGCGTCTGTTGTAACCGTAATGAAACAGAAAAAAAACCTATCACTCCGGTTTAAGACGATATGGGCATATCCGCACAAATTGAATCCTCCATCCAAAACTCTTCCATGATTCGGAAAATGTTCGAGGAGGGGGATCGAAGACGACAGTTGTATGGCAACGACAAGGTATTTGATTTCAGCATCGGCAACCCGGTGTTTGAACCCCCGCCTGAAGTTAAGCAGAATCTCCTGAAACTGATCCAAAGCGATGAAAAGGGCACCCATCGCTACATGCCCAACTCCGGCTATCCAGCGACACGGAGGTATATTGCCGGCATGTTGAACAGGGAAACCGGCCTCCCCTTTGGTGAAAACGACATTATCATGACCATCGGTGCCGGCGGAGCGTTGAATGTCATTTTCAAAACGCTGCTCAATCCGGGTGACGAAGTGATCGTCTTCAAACCCTATTTCCTTGAATACAATGCCTATGTCAGTAACTACGGAGGCCAAATCCGCCCCGTGGATACCCGGGAGGATTTTCAACTGGACTTCGACGCTCTGGAAAAAGCGATCTCTGGTAAAACCAAGGCTGTCCTGATCAACTCCCCGAATAACCCAACCGGGGTTGTGTATTCCGAGGCAGATCTGGTCCGACTGGGTCGTCTGCTACAACAGAAATCCAGTGAATGGGGACAACCGATATCCCTTATTTCTGACGAACCCTATCGAAAAATCGTCTACGAAAAGCCGTCCCCCTCCATATTCCCCTGTTATGACCACGCGCTTGTTGCCACATCCTACAGCAAGGATCTGGCCATGCCTGGCGAACGTATTGGATATATTGCCATTTCCCCCAGTCATGGTGATCACGGGCTGGTCACCGCAGGCGCCGTTCTGGCGCTTCGTATCCTGGGGTTTGTCAATGCACCGGCCCTGATGCAGCGATTGCTGCCCCTGGTGGGAGACGCCTGTGTCGACATCACCCCCTACCGGATCAACCGCGACCTGCTCTATAACCACCTGACCTCAACAGGGTTCTCCTGTGTCAAACCCGGCGGGGCCTTCTATCTTTTTCCCAGGAGTCCCATTCCTGATGACGTGGCTTTCATTGAAGCCGCCCAGCAATTAAACCTGCTCATGGTGCCCGGTTCCGGATTTGGTATGCCCGGCTATTTCAGGCTCTGCTACTGCTTCGAAACAGAGATGATCGAACGTTCGCTGCCTCTGTTTACTGAACTGGCCAGACAGTTTCATCTTACTGACTAGGACAGGCAACTATGGAACCGCCGAAACTCAACCCCTACACACAGGCCATGAAAAACTGCCTGATGCAGTGGGAGGATGCCGGTGGCGTGCCGGTACTGGACGAAACCAACAGCCAGTTTCTGGCAAACATGATACAGGGACGGTTCCTGCAATACCTGATTAATATGATCTGCAGTGCCAATGATATCACCGATAAAGAACTGGAAAAACAGTTGAGTATCGTGCTGATGAATATTCTCAGCGACAAGTTTTTTGCCATTTTCCGGGAGAAGGTCAAGAAACGGCCGGAAATTGTCTACATGATTGCCAAACGAATCGCTTCCATTGAGGAGGTCTACGCACAGCACAAACCCAGAATAGACGCCCTGTTTCGCAGTATCAGCCGGCACTATTTTGAGTATCAGAATTTTAAGATTATCGTACGCTGGATCAACACCAATTCAGAGGTGGAGAAAATCGTGTTCCTGTCCCGTATTCAGAATAAAATCAAGGATCCAACCCTTCTCAAAGCTCTCGTTTATATCCTGCAGAATGACAAACTGGGAATCGCTCCGGCTGTTTTCAACCGCTATCTGATCAAGAACAAGATTGACCGTCTGAACAGCCTGGTCAAGACAGGCGATTGGAAGATAGAGGCCGCCTTTGTCCAGCAGAGGATGTCGGGAATGATCAACTGGCGGCACTACGTGGAGAAAATGTAGCGGAAGGTCGCGGTTCAGTTACCGTATTTCATCAGCCTGGGTTTTCCGACCCCGGCAATCACCTTGTTCAGTTTTTCCTCGATGGCCTGCAGTTCTGCTCTAGTCCCCCGTCCCACCCTGACTCGGTACAGTCGGGTACCCTGCAGATCGATATCGACCATATAGGCATCAAACCCTTTTCGCTTCAATTGCCTGACGATGCTGTTTGCCTTTTGGATATCCTTCGTGGTGATAATCTGGTAGGTGTGCAGATCGTCGCCTGTCTTGGTCTTTTCCGCACTGTCCGGCCATTTGGGGGTGAAGTCGGTCTCCTTCCTGACCGCTTCCGGCGTATTCTTTATCGGCGGTGGCGCCGGGTCTACCTGGTTCCTTTTTTGTTCTGAACGGGTCTCCGAAATCAGCTTATTGACGTTATCCATGGCCTGGTTGGAGTCTTTTTTCAGATCTTCAATTCCGGAACCCGAATCTCCTCGAATATCAAATATCTTCAGCTCTTTTTGAACATCCGCGGCACTGGTTTCGCCCGCTTCATCACCCTGTACCTGAGCCTGCTGAGATACTGCGTTGGGATCCCGCGTCGCCTGGCCAAACGTGTAACCCAGGTAAAACACGATCAGTGCTGCCGCCAGACCCAGAAAAAGAAAAAACCCGATGCCTTTGACATCCATTTCTATGGCAAGCTGGGTTGGTCTTTTTGGCTTTGTTGGCTTTGTCGTTTTTTTTATCGGTTTAGGTTTCTGCTTCATGGTATTCCGAAGAGTAAAAGTTGAGCGTGCATTGGGAAACAGAAAAAGATATCCGGGCACCTTTCACAGAAAATAAGCCGATCGGCTTCATTGTGGCAACCCTTTTTTTATCCGGCTCCGCCGTCAAACCGGGTTCACATGGCGGAATGGACGGCATGCTAATAAGCGTTCGGGTTTTTTATCCCGGTGAAAAATGTCTTAATGATAATCCTGATGTCAAAACCGATAGACCAGTGTGTCAGATAGTAAATATCACATTCGATCCGTTTTTCGAGGGATGTGTTCCCCCGCCAGCCGTTAACCTGGGCCCAGCCTGTAATGCCTGCCTTCATTTTATGGCGTAGCATATAGTTGGGAATACTTTTCCTGAACTCCTTGATGAATACAGGTCTTTCCGGACGGGGTCCCACCAGGCTCATGGAGCCGGACAGGACATTGAAGAACTGGGGAATTTCGTCCAGACTGGTTTCACGCAGAAAAGCGCCCAATGGCGTTCGCCGGTCGTCATTCTTTTTTGCCCAGACGGCACCGGTCTGTCTTTCAGCATCCACATGCATGGATCTGAATTTGAGCATATTGAAGGATCGACCATCCAGCCCCATTCTCTCTTGCATATAAAAGATCGGTCCAGGCGAAAAAATCTTGATCAGGATGGGGATGATGATCCAGAAAGGCAGCAACAGGATAATGGCGACCAGGGCACCGAACAGGTCAAAACTTCGTTTCAGGATACGGTTCCAGCCCTCCACGGAACTCTGACGCAGGGCAATGATCGGCATCCCGTCCAGATCCAGTATTTCAGGATTGATATTCAGGGTATGGTAAATATCCGGAACAATATTCAAATCAACCATCTGTTCGGCCAACTGGGAATTGATTATCTGCAGATCCGATTGCTGATTGGCGTCCAGGGCGATAAATACCTGATCGACTTCCTGTTTTTCGATGATCTGGGTGATCTTATCATAAGTACCCAAATAGTCCGTCATCATCTGACGGTTTTCTTCGATGCCCACATACCCCACCACAACATACCCGATTTGTCTGTTTTCAAAAACTTTTTTCAGAAATTTCAGCGCCGTGAGCCTGTTTCCGATAATCAGTACGCGTCTCAGGTTTTTCCCCTTGCTTCTCAAATAGGAGAGTATGCTGCGGACGATGGCACGAAAAATCGTCAGGGAGATAACACTGAACAACAGAAAATAAAGCGACTGAACCCTGGAATAGGAAAACTCTCGGTAATAAAAGGTCGTTCCGGTCAATATCACAAACAGGAAGATATTGGCCTTGAGGATGGATCGAAACTCCGCTTTGTAGCGGGATATCCGCTTGGGGTTGTACATTTTTGCGTAGGTAAAACAAAAAGCCGCAAAAAACATGATGACAAAGGTTGCCTTGAAATATTCTGAAAATTCCGGGATAACCGCGGCATAGGGGATATCAAATCCAAACAGCGAATAAGAGACATTCGCCCAGTAAAACCGAACAAAATAGGCGATATTCCAGCAGGTTCCGATAATGGTCAGATCGAGCAGAAACAATATGGTTATAATCACCTGGGCTTGCTTTTTGAGCATGGTCTTTTCAGTTGTTACCGTTACCGTTAGTCAATTACTCCCCAGTGTCACGTCAACTGTCCAATGTCGGAAACAGCAGAAATTGGGGAACATGGTCTCGTTGCGTTGAATCGCGAGACTCACAGCGAGAACCATGATTTCTGCGGTATCGGAGCGACAATCGAGACATGTCACAACACCCGTCTTCCAGACAGCACAGGAATAGATCCCTGATTTCAACCGGCGCTGTCAGGAGCCATGGTGATCGAGCAGACTTCTGATTTGACCGCTCATCACCCTTAGAAAATGATCTTCACCGAAGGTTCGGGCATGATTCCGGATCCAGCCGGGATCAAATTGCTTTTCCAGTATTTCAAACTGTTCCAGCGTATCCAGGAGAGCGGTCGCGGTCGGCTCATCAAAGAACATGCCGCTGGAATGCTCCGGCTTTGCCCGGTCTTCTATGACGGTCTCCAGGGCACCCCCTTTTTTATAGGCAATCACCGGCACCCCCTGGGACATCACTTCCAACGGGACCATTCCGAAATCCTCCTCTCCCGGAAAGAGCAAAGCCCTTGCGTTCCGGATGATTTCAGTCACGGCCGACAAAGGCAGTGCCCCCTTGAATTCGATGTTTCCCTTCGCCATCCGTTCCAGCCGGTTTCTTTCACTGCCTGTCCCCACAACAATCAGTCTCCGGTCCAGCCGGTTAAATGTCTCTATCAGCAGTTCGATGTTCTTGTAAGGCGTGATTGCACCGAAACTGAGGTAGTATTCCCGTTTGTTGGCTGTCAGCTCTCCGTCGAACAGCTCCAGGGCGATGGGCGGGTAACAGACAGCGGCTGTTTTTCCATAGAACCGTCGAACCCGCTCCGCCACGTTTTTCGAATTGGCGACATAACGATCGACATTGTCAATCGTGGATCGGTCCCACGCCCTCAATCGGTTGAACTGCCAGCGAGCCCCCCACCGCATCCAGCGAGGCATCGTATCCAGATAAGCCTGGGTAAATCCCCAGCAATACCGCATCGGTGTGTGAATATAGCACAGATGGGGCGTCCCCTCGGGATTACGGATTCCCTTGGCAGGGCCCGATTCCGAAGAAAGAATCAGGTCATAGGTCTTCCGCAGTTTCAAGGACCGGATCCCTGCCGGATAAAGGGGAAAGAGCTTCTGGTAGTGTTTCCTCAAAAGTCCGTGGTCCAGGATGGACGTGAATACCCGGTTGTTTTTAAAATGGGTCTGACACACCGATGGTTCATAAAACAATGTGTAGATATCCGCATCCGGGAACAGCTTCAGCAGGGATTCGATCACCTTCTCCCCACCCCGCCAGGTAATCAGCCAGTAATGGACAATGGCCACCTGCAATCCGGAAAAATCCATTGCGGTAACCGCGTTTTCAGGATCCACTGCTGCCAAACCCCTGTCCTCCTCTTTCCGTATCACTCAGCGCCGAAACGATCTCCAGGCGATAAGGCTCGAGCCGTTTCAGCACCAGTTGACCGATCCGATGACCCACCAGTTTTTCTGCTGCCGCCCGGCCATCACCATGACCCAGGTATCGCATCGGCAGAAAAAGAGTGCCTCGATAACCGGTGTCGATGACACCCACGCTGTTTACCATGATGAAATCGTGTTTGTAAATACTCGAACGGGGAAAGAGTTCAGTATAATAACCCGCCGGGGGCTCAACCGAGACGCCGGTATCAAAAAAAAAGATATTTTCCCTTTTTTCGATCACCTTCATCAGGGTCAAGTCCAGACCGCTGTCTGAATCATGCGCTCTTTCGGGCGGTTTCATGCCTGCGTAGTTGAGCCGGATTTTCAAGATGGGTGGTGCCATGCTGTTAACGCTCTCTATTGCAGGTGGATAAGCTTATAGTTCTTTTTACCGGACCGCAGGATCAGAAACGATGGCGAAGCCAGATCCTCGAGGGTGAGCTGATAGTCGATATCCTTCTGGGGTACGTTATTGACATATGCCCCACCGGACTGAATCAATTTTCGGGCCTGGCCTCTGGATTTGCAGGCTTCGGTTTCCACCAGAGCATCGATCAGGGTGAATCCGTTCCTGAGTGTTTCCTTGTCTTTCTGCAGCGAGGGGACATCCCTGAAAATCTCTGAAATGACCTGATCGTCCAGATCCTCGATCTTCTCGCCAAACAGCACTCGTGAGGCGCGGTTGACCTTTGCCAGCGCCTCGACGCCATGAACCGCCCGGGTTGTTTCCTCAGCCAGTTTCTGCTGGGCAAGCCGTTTGTGGGGTTCAGCCTTGACCGAAGCCTCAAAAACCGCAATCTCCTCCAGGCTCAGTTCCGTAAACACCTTCAGAAACCGGATCACATCTTCATCCGCCTGTCTGAGGAAGAACTGGTAAAATTCATAGGGCGATGTCCTGTCCGCCGAAAGATAGATGGCTCCCGACTCGCTTTTTCCAAATTTATTCCCATCGGACTTGGTAATCAACGGCATGGTAATCCCATATAGCTGCCGATTCCTGATTCGTCTTGCCAGGTCAATACCTGAAACGATATTTCCCCATTGATCCGACCCACCAATCTGCAGCGAACACTGGTAGTCCTCACTCAGTTTATAGAAATCATAAGCCTGCAGCAGCATATAACTGAACTCTGTATAGGAAATTCCCTCTCCTTCCCTCTCTAACCGGCTTCTGACAGATTCACGGGTAATCATGGTATTGACGGAAAAGTATTTACCAATATCCCTTAAAAAATCGATCACGGTCAATTTCGATAACCAGTCGTAATTGTTGACCATAATCGCCTTATTTCCCTCTTTAAAATCCAGGAACTGTGCCAGTTGTTTCTGCACTCCGTTGAGATTGTGTTCTATCTGGGCCTGGGTCAACAGGTTCCGCTCCTTGCTTTTTCCGCCCGGGTCACCAATCATCCCGGTACCACCACCCATCACGCCGATGGGGGTATGTCCGCCTTTCTGCAACAGCCGCATCAGGTTCAGGATGGCAAAATGCCCAACGTGCAGACTGTTACCGGTTGGATCAAATCCGACATAGAATGTGAGCCCGCCTCTGTTGATTTTTTCAGCCAGCTCATCAGAGGTCGTTTTCTCGATTAAACCGCGTTGTGATATTTCTTCGAACAGATTCATGAATTTTTCTTTTGTTATGGAAATGTCAGATCGCCTTGACGACTGATAAGTCTGAATTAATTATAAATCACGCTCAGGATTGAGGGAATAACCGTTGGATGCCCGCACATTCAGAACGACTGTGAAACGTCCGTAAAGCTTATCGTAATTGTTGGAATCGTACAAGGGGCTCTGGTTTCGAAACAACTCGAGAAACGAGGGGATACTATGGGCGGCGCTTCAGATTTAAACGGAAAAGTCAGGATTTGGCTGGATTGAGTTTGATCACACCGATTTTATCAGCAATATCAAACGGCAGGGTTGCCTGACTGTCCTCTAATGCTAAAACCACGGTTTTGGTAACGTCGGTTTTTTCTACCACCTTGTGTTGCTGACCCGGCGTGATCTTTTTGTCCTGCAAAAATTTCATCAAATCAACCGAATCCTCCAGCTGTTCGTCGATGATCACAATTTCAACCAAATCCCCAATCACCATGTCGTCGAGATATTGCATGTCCTGGGGTAATTGGCTGTCTTCACCAGGAATCGGGGTGCCATGAGGACATGATTTCGGAAAGTCGAGAAACTCCGCCAGCTTTTCCTCCACCAGTGGCGTCAATCCGTGTTCCATCACATGGGCGTGCTCATGAACCTCGTGCCATGAAATCCCCAGTGTGTTGCACAAAAAATCCTCCACCAGGCGATGCCGCCGCGTCAACTGCTCCGCCCGGGTCAACCCCTCCGGGGTGAGTTCGATCTCTTTCTTATCGCAGATCGTTATCAGTTCATCCCGCTGCAACCTCGCCAGGGTGGCATGTACCGTTGAAGGACTGAATTTCAGCCGTTTGACAAGATTAACCGCTTTGGCCCGTTTCCCCGATGAAATCAGGGAATAGATCACCAGCAGGTACTCTTCTACGACAATGGATGCCCTTTCTTTCATCGGTTGGTTCGTCCATTGGGTTTTTGATTTCCATCCTGAAAACCGGATGGGCTGTCCCGGTAGAGGTCAAAACCGGATGTGACCCATGCCTGACTGGAGATCCCGGGTCTGTCATGCTGGCTGAATATCCAATGATAACGCAATAGGTGTTGTCAACTTCGCTGAATCACGTTACAAGTATAGCATAATCACAGAGCAGTCAACAACTGCTTTTAGAGCCCAGGAAGCAGACCATGCAAAAGAAACAACTGATCATTCCCCACTACTGTGAAAGCTGCCAGCATCTGACTTTTTTTCTCAGAGAAGGCGAACCTGAGCAGTTTTACCAACTCGACTATATGAAGGGAGTCTGGAAACCACACTCCTGCTCCCAGATTTATCCCGGTCTGACCGAAACCATCTCAAAACGGAATGCCCTCAGTGAAATCGACTGGGCGCCCCAAAACATCGCTTTCAAACACCAGCCTGGCAGCCAGTCCAAAAAAAGAGTGCCCCTGACAATGGGTATCGTACTGAATGTCACCGTTAAAGACGAAAGCCTCCTGGTTGATGTCATTACCCCTGAAAATCAGCTGTTGAATGTTAAGGTTCTGGGCACTGAGCCTAAAATCTCGGCAGGCAGTGCTATCAGCCTGAAAAAAGCGGTCCGGATCGGCAAGGATAAATTCAGACTGGAGAGCATCGATTTCATTAATCCCGGTAAGAAAACAGCCCACAAACAGCCTGCCGTCAGTTCCTGCTATCAACTCATCCTCAAGGCGAAAGATCAGGAAAAGCTGGAAACATTTATCAACAGACTTGTGACCAGCTGCAATAAAAACCGTACACTACCCATCAATATCGTCCCTCTGCCCATCGAGCATATTGATGGGGAACAGATTTTTAATAGAGAAATGAATCTTCCACTGGAAACAGATCTGCTCCGTAAAATAGAAAAGATAACGGTCCCGGAATCCGTCCAGGTAACAGTCCGTCAATCATAACAGGTTAATCACCACCAGAAGATCGGAAGGTCATGCAGAGGTTCCCATGCCCCCGCCCCAGACTGTGCATCAGGCATCATGAACTCTGCACCGGACTACCACGCCGGATTCTTTGACCGGAATCATATTAATCAAACTCTATCGTTGCTGTTAGTTTTCAATATAATAGCCTCTTTCACACGATTTTTAATGGGTGTATCCGAGTTTCCCAAATCAGGTAGTTTCAGTCAAATAGCGTGTTAGTTAGCAGAAATAAAGGAGTAGAGGGGAAAAACGCTAAATGTGCTATTTCAGTGAATTTTGATGACGAAAAGGATGTAGAAAACTATAT
>JAHJRI010000408.1 GCA_018830885.1 bacterium
CACAAGGGTTTTCCCGTAAGGGCATCCACACAATGAAGATAATAGTCGTAACTCCCGAAAATCAGTTGTTTGCTTTTTTTGTCGGCGGCATAGGTCCAATTGGCAGCGCCTGAAATCTGTCCTTCAGTGATATAACGCCATTTTTCTGTTCCAGTATTGGCATCCAAAGCAAACATAATTCCCTCCAACGAGCCCACGAAGATCGTTTGATCGAGAAACAAAGGAGGTGCTTCGATGGAGGTTTCGGCAGAAAACCGCCAAACCTCCTTGCCTTCACTTGATAAACAATACAGCGACCCGCCGTTGGTTCCAATAAATATGTTGCCGGCACCCATTACTGGTGAAGATTTGATGATGTCATCGGTTTGAAAACTCCACAACAACGCCGGGAAAGCCGATATCCGGACATCTGATTTGCCCGTAAGGGCGGGATTGGCACGATAAGAAGGCCACCCTTCTTCCTGGCTTATCAGGGCAAGCGGACACCAAAGGCCAAACAACCAAATGATTATCAATCTATTCATGTAATTCATGTTTAAGGGAGATGGCTCCGGTAGGACAAGCATTGGCACATCGAAGGGCTATGTGGTCGGGCAAATCGGCCATGGACTTATTGAGCGGCATGCCCATTTCCACCTCGAACCCTCTATGAATGGAAGTGAATCCCAGCCGATCCTGCTCTTGTTCCGAAATCTGAACACAAATATTGCATTTAATACATTTTTCAGGTTCATAAATAATCAGGTGATGCTGGTCGTATTTCCGTACTAAACTCCGTTCTCCGTAAGAAAACATCCTCCTATCCACCTGATATTCATCGGAATAAATTCTAAGTTTACAGGTATCCGGCTTTCTGCAATCGCAATGCAAACACCTGCCAGCTTCCATTTTAGCCTGCGCTATTGTTAAGGAAGAGGTGGTTTCAACACGGGGCGACCAACCACTTTCAGTTGCTATTTCTTTTTGATATTCAACTATTTCCTCTTCAAAAAGTTTCCCAAATTTTGAGTTAAACATGCGGTGAATTTTTCCCGTAGGTAGCCCTCTAAGATAGAGATCAACTGAGTGTGCTGCTGCTTTTCCCTGTGCCACGGAAGTTACAGCCATTCGACGGGAACGGATGATATTCCCACAGGCAAAAACGCCCTGCTCGTTTACCTGCATGGTATCGCGGTTGACCGTCAACCCATTTGAATCGTGGGGCAATCCAAAAGCAGAAAGACGGGAATCCTGAAAATCTCCTGTGGCCAACACTACCGCATTAAAATTCTTTTTCAATTCATTTTCAAATAGTTCGGGGGTGACGTCAGTATTCATAATGAATGTTGCACCCAGGTTTTTCAACAGACAGATCTCTGCATCCAAGGCTGATTTGGGTAATTTTTCGTCCGGAATAGAATACCTCAACGCACCCCCTGCATTCGGATTTTTGTCGTACAGCACACAATCATGACCCAGAGCCAGCAAATGGTAAGCACACGACAAACCGGCCGGACCTGTCCCTGCGATGGCGACCTTTTTACCCGAAGAAGCCTTTTTTGGTGGCAGATATCCATCCGAACCGGCCATATCTTCTTCTGCTGCCAAACGCTTTAACTTACAAATGGAAACAGGCTCGTCCACCTGCCCCCGCCGACAGGCTTTTTCGCAAGGTGCCGGGCAGATATACCCCAAAATCAGGGGCAACGCAATTTCCTCTTTCACCACTTTCAGGGCTTCGGCAAATTTCCCTTCGGCAATTAACCTATTCATTTTGGGGATATCCATATAAGCGGGACAACTCGTCCGGCAAGGTGCTTCGCAATCGCCTACATGGTCGCTGAGCAGCAACTCCAACGCTTCCCTGCGCAATTCCTTGATCTCCGAGTCATGGGTAATGATATCCTGTCCGGTTTCTGCTTTCAATGCGCAGGACGGATGAATTTTTCCTGTTTTAGCATCCTTTACCACACACAACATGCAAGACGGATGAGTGGGCAACCCCTCATAATAACACACGGTAGGGATTTGAATGCCAGCCTGTCGGGCTGCTTCCAGCACGGTGGTTCCCTCCGGGACTTGCACACGTAATTTATTGATGGTAAGGACTATCATAGGACAATTACTGCATTTACCGGACATATCTGACGACATATGTCGCATTGAATACATTTTTCCTGATCCACCACATGCACCTGATAGGGATCGAAGGCTATGGCCTCGGTGGGGCAGTCGATGGCGCACTTGGTGCAGCCGATACAATCGTCAGTAATGTGATAATGAACCAGCGCTTTACATTTTCCAGACTTACATTTGCCCTGAATATGATCCAGGTATTCTTGCCTGAAATGGGTGAGTGTGGACAACACCGGATTGGGAGCAGTTCTCCCCAGCCCGCACAGGCTTCCTTTTTGTGTACTGTAGGCAAGTTTTTCGAGTGTGATGAGGTCTTCGGGTTTTCCTTTTCTGGTACAAATATTATCCAAAATTTCGAGCATGCGGCGGGTACCAATCCGGCAAAAAGTACATTGGCCGCACGACTGATCCTGGGTAAACGACAAGAAATACCGCGCCATGTCCACCATACAATCGTC
>JAHJRI010000035.1 GCA_018830885.1 bacterium
ACCCACATTGTCCCTTTCAGCCAGAACATCGACGAAAAAACATATGCGTTTATTAAAGACCTGCTCCTGGAAACAACCAATGATGTCCTCGGCTATGTCTTGGAAAATCTCCAGGTCAAAAACATTCATAATTACTTTGATATTATTTTCAACCTTAAACACCGGTATCTATTTGACCCAATGGTGGTCACGCACCTCTCCAGTGACGAACTGGCTGAATATCTGACGGATTTTCTGAAGGCTTCCATCGTTGACAATATCGAGCGTAGTGTTGACGTTTTTGACGACCGACAGCCCAAGCCCTGGAAAACACTGAAGAAAATTTCAGACCTGGAAAATCTGGAAAAAAATGCAAAAGATCCGGTACTGCTCGAACGGCCTTTTTTTTCTGATATTCATTTTAATGTCAATAGACAGGGCCAGATAAAAGTGATCAAGAGCGCATTTGGTCAGCTGAAATCTGTGCAGCAGTTCTTCAGTAAATCGAAATCCCCCTCCGGTGAGTTATTCCGTTCCAAGAACAAAATTTTCCTGAAATGGAAGGATATTCATCGTTTCAAACTGGGCAGCACCCAATCCAAGTCTTTTTTGGGAATCTCATATAAAGGAGAATTTATTGCCGCATCCAAGCTGATAACCCACGATGTGGCATTGAAGATGATTGGTATTGATGACATTGATTCATTCAAATTCAGGATCAACAAAAAGCAGATCGATGTCAGCCCCGGAGAGATTTCCCAAATCGAGATCAATCTTGATACGCAACAAATGCTTTTGACCCGGGATGTTACCGATGAAGAGTATCATGTCGGACGTTTTAAAAGGCTCAGCTTGAAAAAAGGGGATCTTACGGCTCAGATTCACAAGGTAGTCCCCTTTAACCGTGGCGCTTCAAACTTTGAGCTGATTCAGACCACTTTCGGAACCCGGTATACGGAATGTGAAAAGGCCCGCAATATATTGAATGCACGGGGGGAGTACGGACTACTGGGGACCCGAAATATTGTTGCCGGAGACCTGATATCCCATTTGGTGCTGGCCAGCATGAATCTTCTCGGTTTTCTCCCCTTTGATATACACTGTCTTGGATTTAAACCGGAAGATGTCAGAAATCCAGTGGATATCCAGGCAGAGGCCTACAACTGGATACGAAGCATACAGAAATCCCTTGCAGAAATCATCGATATTTCAAAGACACCCAATTTTACCGAGCACAATTTTACCCGACTGACGAAAGCCGTAAAAATACTGGTCAAACTGGAGAATCCGGCTGAAATCACGCCTCAGCATCTGATAGATATTATCAAGGAATTGGAAGGGTTGATTCGATATATGGATGACTTCTTCAAGTTGAACATCTACCAGAAACTTGAGGATGATCTGGAATGCGAAACCGTTTCTGATTCCGATGAGACGTTTCCAAAGCAGACAACTGTTTCGGAAGATAGCGAAGATCTCAGGCTTGATGACCAGACCAAGACATTTATCGCTGAAAACTACGCATTCTTTGAAAAAAGAGACCTGATCGGGAGCACACTCATCGGGATCGAAAAAGTACTTTTCTACAACAAGCACATCAAGCCATATGCAGAGGATAGAACCTACAACCCCGACCTGATCGTTTACAGCAATGGGAGCGCACAACTTAAAAACTTCCAGCTGGCCTCCTATCCAGCCGTTTCGTTGCTGAAAGCACTGGACCCAATAACCCTGGGGTTTAAAGATGAGGAAGAGGAACTGCGATTTATAAAGTTTATGCGTGAGTTTACGCAGAAATGTCATCAAAAGGCCCTGGAACTCAATAAGACCTTTCACCATCAGTTCAAACACACATTATCGGAATTGACATTTATTGCCGACGAAAAAATCGCACAGCTGAAGAAAGAATTGGCTTTTCTGGAAACGCCGTCAAATAAGGAAGCTGCATATAAATTGCTCCTGGAAAGGATCACCGCACTTTACCATCAACATCTCAAGGAAAAACAGGAGAATATTGACACACTTGGTAGAGAATACATGGAGGTCAAGGCCAAATATGATCAGTACAAGTTGGATCTTGAAGAACTCCTTGGGCAGGCATATTCAGACGAAGAACTCAGCACTGTCCTATCTAAAATGCCTGATCAGCTGGAAATGATGAAACGGGACATTCTCACCCAGCATAAAACCCGGCTCACTGAGACCTCCCCTGTATTCAACGCCTATTTAAAGTTGTATAACTCCGCCATCAATTACTTCAAAAAAAACCTCTCATATGCAAATCTGTTTCTTCGAACGCTCTGGGTCCATAGAAACAAAACAGCGTTTCAGGAAGTGAAAGAACAGACAGCCGATTTCTTTTCCCTGGAAAAAGCGGCAATCCAGGATAAGATTGCTGGTTTTGAGAACTTCAGGTATGACGAAATTAAGGAAAAACAGGCACAACAGGAGATCCACCGGTTAACGCAGAAAATTAAGGCCACTCTGATTGAATTGAGCAAGATACCTGTCAAAGGCCTTTTTCAAGATAAAAAAAGGGACAAAGCGGATCTCTCTGACTACCTCACTTATTACCAGCAGGAAACCGACACGCTGTGTACACTGGTTCGTCAACTGCATCCAACCTATCAGCAGTTGAGTCATTTACAGAATCTGCTGTTCAAACAACAAGAGGAACTTGTCGCCTGTAAATTGGAAAAGGCAAAAAACGATCTGCGCATTCAGATCTCAAGAATGATAGCCGATAATCCAGATTGCAGAAATGAAATCGATGCATTGGAACGAAAGTCGGAGAAGATTCCCAAGGAGATAAAAGAGGAATTGCGGGACTTGCGGGCCAAGCTCCTTGAATCGGTCAATCAGTTCACAACCATCACAACAGATGCCAACCTTGAAGGCATATCGGATTACAATTCCCTGTTTGATCAAGGAAACAAACGCCATCGGATCAACGAAGTTTCCAAGGAACTGGTCAATTTTACGCAGGGCCTGGAAGCTATCGAGCAGGAAAAAAAGGGTGAGCTTGAAGACCTCAGCTATCTGGTCTCCCAGGAAGAAAATCTGGAAAAGGTTGCCATGTCCAAGGCGTTGCCTTCGACCCGAGTATTATTGAAGAGCAAATACATACCGATGTTCGAAGAAGAGAAGAAAATGCTCTCCCGGGCCAATCAATTTCTCTCGGAGATCATTTCCAGAGAAAAAGAGATCAATCAGGCACTGGTTTCAACGTTTTTTCAGAAACGATATGGGGTTTATCAGTTCACAAAGGGCAGCTATTGTCTGGATATCACATCCGGTGCAAAGGATCATACAGAACGAAACATTTATAATGCATTTATTCTGATTGCCGAACGTTTTACCAAGGCTTTGGCCGGCATACCGGTTTCAAAAACGCCTGTCGAAATCCGGAAATTGGAAGTTAAAGGAATCGAAGGTCTGCGGAATCTGGTTTCCCAGATCTGGCATGGACATTTGCAGGATCGGTTCCTCTTTCTACCGTCCTCACTGTCGCTGGACGAGGCCCTTGATCTTTGTGAGTATAAGGACTTGATCTGCAAAAACAATCCTAAAAGACAAAAATCCCAGAATTCGCTGATTCTGATTTATGTCCATAAGATCGTTTTTGAAGCTATCGAAAGATCACCCGAGGTAAAAACAAGATATAATCAAGCGATTCTAAGCAACATTTTTATCAATGTGGACGGTGTCAAGATCTTCAATAACCGCGACTCAATTTTTGAAGCCTGTATTCGCGAAACATTTGGAAAATGCCATGACAAACATGCCGGCCAGGCCATGCAGAATTTCCTGTTTTCCCGCTGATAGAATCTAACCCGCTGCCTTTTCAGTCCTTTTTCTTTATCAGTGTCCGGCCCGGCCGGAGCATCCCCCACCAGAAGGATCCGTCGTTTTCCGTACCAGTGATATGATTGATGTTTACTGTACCAGGCATTTTCCCAATGATCCCTTTGCACAGGGATTCTGAGAAACCCCGGTTGCACCGGAGAAATCAACCAGTTTCAAATCAATATCATCCAAAACGACATCTGTCAGATTCGACTGCCTGAATGAAACCCCTTTCATCTTTGCGCCTTGGAAAAAGGCTTCCTCAAGATTTGCGCCTGAAAAATCAACGAACAGCAAATTGCTTCCCTGCATGTTCAATTCGTTCAGTTTTGCCCCGGAAAAATCGACCAGTCTGAGTTTTGAACCCGAGAGATCTGCCCCTGCCAGATTTGAATTCGACAAATTGGTGTTTTCAATCGTAGCACCCTTGAGATTGGCACCGGACAGATTAGCTTTTGACAGATCAAGATCGACCAGGTTGGCCTTTTCCAGATCACAGCTTGAAAATGTCCCCCCTGTGCACTTTTTTGTCTCTTTCAGTTTTCGCAAATCTTTTTCATCAAAACCAAACGCGATCATGTTACACCAAATGATAAATAAACAAATCACAATCAGAGATATGGCTTTTCTCATGGTTCACCTTTGAAAGAAGTTGGTCGACTTGTATTCGCAATTCAAAAAAACCATGCACGCACCCCATCCAGTCGATTCCCGGATGGGGGTTTCATCGTAAAATTACTTTAATATTTCAATTTTTTAAGCATGGCATGCCAATAACTGCCTGCTGGATAAAACCAATCCATCGAGATAGCGGACGGGTGTCTACAGACTTTTATTCCGGCTCTGCCATAGAGATTATACCAATTACTTCATCAGGGTAAAGGGGTTTTTATTAAAACTTAAATAAATACCGGCAGCAGAACGCTTAACAAAATCAATATCGACGGATTGACAATCTGACTTCTGGGTTTTCTGACAGGATCAGGACATGTTATACTGAACCAAAAGGCCGGAAGCATCTAAAAAGAGAGTATTCGCATGAATTGGAAAGATGTTTGCATGGGTGATATGGATGACATTTCAAAAAGGCAGGAGACAAACAGGGGAATCGATATTTGATCTCTACCCCTGTCAGAAAGAAAAAAAGGAACCCCTGCGAATATAATGACAAAACGAGGAGAAAAATGGAATTTATTGCTGATTCCTGGGTAGGTTTTTTGTTTACAAGCATGGCACTTGTCGGGTTGCTGCAGATAGTAGCTAAAAGTCGGTCTACTGAAGTTCAGCCCGGAATGGCCACAAAATCAGATCAGTTTTCCATGAGAACCGTTTTTCTGAGTATCCGCAGCGGAGAAGCACTGCTCTTTTTTACGGTGCTCAGCATTACGATTACATTTTTTTTATTCGCCCTGGGTATCAGCAAACACCTGACACAGATGCTCCCCTGACATTGCCGGAGATCGATGTTTCCAGCTCAGAAAACACCACACCCCCCTCACTCAGACAACTCTCCCTGATATCGCAACGGTCTATTTGAAATGGGGGGCCAGGCAGAAAAGGACCCACCACGCCATTGACACGCTCTATTAAAGATTGAGACAATAGGGTAACGGTTCCCAAATCAACATTGTTACAGCCTTTCCAGCCCTTTCTGAAACATTGGCTTTTCCAGATTAAATTTTTCAATGAGATCGATTATACAGGCTATTAAGACGCGAATTTATCAGCATCTTATTCAGCCCCTGGTTGAAAGTGTCTCTCCCATCCATGAAACTGCGCTGGGGGCTGCGATTGGCATGTTTGTCGGTCTGACACCAACGGTAGGGCTTCAGATGTGGATTGTATTCATAATCTGGCTGGGGTTCAGATATTTTCTGAAACTGAGATTCGATCTCCTGGTCAGTACCGCCTTGGTCTGGATCAGTAATCCATTTACGATGTTTTTCCTCTACTATGGATTTCTCGTAACCGGTTACACATTCCTATCGATCAGCGGAATTCATGCTGGTCCATTGGATCTGAGCTACGCAGCCTTTAATCATCAACTGAGCCAGGCGATTGATACCCAGCAGTACAGCGGTATTGAAATCATTGCCAACGGTACGCGATTCCTGCTGGTTGATCTTGGCTATCCCATGCTGATTGGCTGTCTCTTTTACGCGATTCCCTTTTCCGTCCTTTCCTATGCTTTGAGTAAGCGTTATTTGACGATTTACCGGATGCAGAAAGCCAAGAAAATGGGACTGGACTATGAGAAATGGCGGGAGTTGTTTGAGCGGAGACCCGACCGAAAATAGTCAACCGGAAGGATGATCCGTACCTGTATCGGTTAATTTCCTGGTTCGGCTAATCTGCCTTAAATTGAGAAAATAGAAGCGCTATTTTTGTCCCTTTGTTCAGTCCAGACTCAACGAGGATGGTACCGCCGTGAGAAGCCATTGTCTTATGAGCAATTGACATACCAAGACCTGTACCTTGCTCTCTGGTTGTAAAAAAGGGATCAAACAATTTCTTTTTGACTTCATCCGTCATCCCTTTGCCCGTATCTTTGAATGATACCTCCACCAGTTCCAGCGGCCGGTTCTTCAAAATAAAGTTATTATTAAATCTTTCCAGAATGACGGGATCGTCTTCGATTCTATTTTCGGTGGATATATGAAGCTTTCCGCCTTCCGGCATCGCCTGACAGGCATTGACAAACAGATTGTGAAAAACCTGTTTCAGAAGTTCTCGATTCCCTCGAATCTCGGATCGGGTGGCATTCATTTCAACAACCACATCAATTTCCTGCTGCAGAGCCGAAAAACGGGCAAAATCAACGAACTGGTTGAGTAGTGAATGCACATCCAATCTTTCCAGCACAACAGGACGCGGTTTTGTATATTCCAATAGATTGGAAATAATGTGGTTCATACTCCGGGTAGCAGACGTGATATGGTCTATCAACTCCATCTCACTGGAATCTTCCGCGGTATCCATTTTCATCATCGAAAGAAACAATTCAATACTGCCAAGTGGATTCCGGATTTCATGAGCAACCTGCATGGAGATCTCCCCCATGGCAGTCAATCTGTTTTTCCGTTCAGCTTCCTCCTCCAGTTTTCTCAGTTGAGTGATATCTATCAGGTTAATAATAATGCCCTGTTTCTCATTCGCATCAGATTCCATCAAGGTTGTTGAACTGTCGATGATGATTTCCGAATTATCTGCCCTGGTAAAAACAAATTGCTGATGATAATCATCGCTGATCATATCAAATGCGTCTTCATCCAGTTCTTCAGGTAAAATCGGTTTCTTCAGAAGTTCATTGATCTTCTGACCCATCGCCGATTCCTTGTCGATCCCTGTAATTGCGACCGCCGCGCGGTTAAACGTCACGACTCTGGCCTGCAGATCGGTGACGATCAGCCCATTCGAAAGGCTCTGCAGAACATTTGTCAGCTCCTGGTTTTTGAGATGCAGATCATTTTGAAGGGTTTTGATTTTTTTTCCCAGGACTTCAATGGTCGGGTTGATGGATTCAATAAACTGAGTCCACTCTTGCTGCCTTTTCATGAAGAACTGGATCTGGTCTTTTTCCTTGTACAGTTCCTTTCGTAAAGCAGCGATCTGCTCTGCCTGAGTCATTTCTTTCTTCTTCAATGGGATCCTCTTTTTGCTTCTTCCGTGAAGAGAACACTTTAGACTAGTTGAAAAATGTCGGGTGGTGAACACGTCCGGATATCAAAATGCAAAACATGTACTCAAAACCATCCGGCGACATGTAAAATTGCGGGTTTAATGCTGGCAACCCTGACAGAAACCCCTGATGAATGGGATCTCCGGTCAGCGCTATTCAATGATTAACGGTGGGAACAGAATGACAGGGGGGGACCAGAATTTTCTGAAACCGATCGATACCGGTCTCAAACGCTTTGCAGTCCTTTAAAATAGGTGATGATAAAATTCTTAATCTCTAAAATCTGGTCGGAACGCATCATTTCTAATTCCTTAATGACGCCGGACTGCTTTTGCAACAACCGTTGATACTCTTTTTCCAGTTCATCAATGGCTGAGTTGTTCGTTTCGATCGAGCTTTGCAGTTTCTGAATCAGTTTGCGTTCGCTTTTACTTATGCCGAGCCTATCGGCATCATTTGGCAGACCCCTGCCTGCAACCTCGGCGGTACTATGAAGGGGGTTTTTCTGCCGGCCGTCGCCCGGATCGTATTCAATCACCGCTGAACGATGCGCTTTGTCAGCAACACGTGGAGGCCTGCCACGTTTTCTCCTGGGTACTTCGTCTGCCTTCTGAGACGAAGTTTCAGCGGACTTTTTCGATTTACCCGATAAATCCTCGGCCGGGTCTGACCCGATGAATACCTGCACAATGTCATTGATCGATACGGATTTCGCCCTGTTTTCTTCGCGTTCTTTCAACCAGAGATTATGATATATTTCAATGGATTTGATCGGGACATCCGAGAATGCGACTTTAATGTCGTCGATGGTGGATTCCGGTTTGCGATCCAGAAACTTGAAAATCACCTCATACAACCCGCCTTTCAGTGTCCTGTCAATATTCTTCTGTTTTCGCTTCCAGCCTGCAAAATAGCTGTTAATAGAACTCTGCTTGGCATCCGGGAACTGCTGATACAATGTTTCCACCGTAGCGTTGTTGTCATTATCAAGATATTTGAAAATCATCTCTTTCAGTTTTCTGGGACTCACCACGCTCTTCTTGGGAACGTCTTTCTGAAATGCTTTGCTCTGCTTTTTTTTCCAGTAGAGATGATACTCACTGACTTTTGATGGTTGAATGCCCGGCAATGCTTCCCGTAAATCGGCCAGTGACGATTTCGGCTTTCTATCCAGATATCTGTATATTTTTCGTTTGATACTCTGCTCTTTATAGTCGCGCTTGTTTACAATTTTTTCCTGTTTATACTCTTTTTTCGCTCTCTTAATCGTCGTCTTACTGACGTCCTGCAACCCATCCATCTTCGTCAGTGTCGTTTGGGTCAAATCTGCGAAATCCAGTCCATCCTGGACTAGGTCATCAATAAGCTTTTTTACTTGGTTTTTCTTGCTCATCCCTTTAACTCCAGATTAACACCTTAATATTTTTCCTCCAGTTCTTATCTGGTGACGACCAGATACCGATCCAAATAGTTGGTTTTTTTTCAATTCCCTGCCGCAGCACCACCCAGAATCAATAACGACGCTCCCAACAAGCTACGCTTAAAATATAGTGAAAACTGCTGTCATCCGGTAAACATATCGCCTATTTAAACTTAAAGCAATATTTAATTTCAAAAACAGAAGCGGCCTTAACACACGTCATCAGGTACTTCACAAAATTTATTGCCATCGTACTTCCGGAGGCACTTAAAATTCAAGTCCCATAAAAAAGACCGGACGCTGCAGATTCGAATTGTCAGACCGGTTGCTGCATCTGTTCTAAGATTTTGGGTAGTGCAATTCCGGTCTGCAAAGGAATATAGACACTGGATACCTGGGCAAAAGCGTTCTCAGTCGGATTGACAACGATAATCCTGGCCCCGTTGTCTTTTGCCTGTACCGGAAAATCAGCAACAGGATAGACAACACCGGATGTTCCTAATACGAGCATGGCATCACAGTTTCGGACAAGTTGAAATGATTCGGACAAACCTTGCACAATTTCTCCAAACATAACCACATCCGGGCGCATCACCTGTCCGCATCGCTCGCATTTGGGACCGATCGTTATTAGATTATGCAGGCTGAGGGTTTTCAAACTTTTAAAGTTGGCCTTAAAGCCTTCGAGAAATGATTTCCTGTGAAGTTTCTGAATCGCAGCACAGGACAAACATTTCATTCTGAACAGATTTCCATGAACTTCGATGACCTTTGTGCTGCCAGCTTCCGTATGCAGATCATCAACGTTTTGTGTAATGACCACATCCATTTTACCCATCTGTTCGAGATGGGCCAGCGCCAGATGTCCCGGGTTCGGATCTGCAGACAAAAATGAGTCGATGATGTCCCTCAGTATCGGCATCAGGATATCGCTCTTGCTTTCGATGGCCGACATCAAACCTTCAGGTGTCCCGGCTTCCCAGGGGTCGATCTGATCCCAGAGCCCACCAGGATCTCGAAATGTGGAAATTCCGCTCTCCGCGGAAATGCCCGCACCACAAAATGAGATGACACGGTTGGCATCGGTCAGAATTTCCGCCGCTTTTTTAATTTCATGGGACCATTCGTGCATAATTCCTCCTTTGATTGAATGCCCATCAGGCTAATGATGCATTCTGGTTTGTTTGGATTCAGAACCCCGTATAGGTCAAAAACCGACACACATCGGGCAGTTCAGGCCCTTTCTGCAGCATGTACTGGAAAAAACGATCCCGTATCGTCATCTCTGATATTCGCACACGCCCGGTTATTGGCAAAAATATCTGTGAAATGCTGCCTCCACCGCCGGAATAGTGATAGTCACTGATTTTAATGGGATAATTTCTTTCAAACAGATCCCTTTTCAGCCACCAGGTACCCTTTTCGGGCTTGGGGATGAACTTCCTCAAGTGAACAGACAGCTTTCGATTATATGGGATACGACGATATCCAAATTCCGGCACCGGTTCACTGAGCAGCTGGATATCCCGCAAGCTCATTAGCACCGTTACGGTGCGGTTATCATGTCTGAACCACTGGTACAATTCCAGACGCCGGACTTCTTTCCCCAATAGATCAGACATCCGGGAGATGCTCAATTCCGGCAGAATAGTCCCGGCTATGGAAGGCTCATCCTGTGCCAGTGCATTTAAAAGATTTAGACATGCGGAAGCGCTCTTTCTGTCCGGGATCCTGTCAAACCGATACGGCAGGGAAGCCTTCATATACGCTTTATAATCAGCAGGCAATCCACTCATATAATCAGCTTCAATCTTTCTGTTTTGAGATGCCTGATGGATTTGATGTTCAATATCTGAAATCCGCCACTTCTGTCCAGACCGCTCCAGTTTCAAGCGCAGGTCAACAAACGCCTGCCCCCAGCGACCACCCTCAATGATCGGGGTATCTCTGAAGTATTCAATATGTGTCCCAAACATTCCGGGAGACAGGCGATGGTCATGTCCAGCGATCACCAGATCGAAACCGCTATTTTGTTTCAAAGTCCTTAAGACAGCATTGGTTGCAGAAATCCGGTTTATTTTACTGTTTTCATCGTCTCTGACCGGATAGACCCCCGCATGAAACACCCCGATAATCAGGTCCGGCTTTTCCTCACGTTTTATTATATTCAGCCAATATGCAGCTGAGGATTCGATTGAACTGATTTCGATTCCATTCAACCGGTCGGGCCCTATCCACATTTGAGTCCCCGGAGTTGAAAACCCCAGGATGACAGTTTTGATACCATTGGGAAACAGGGTTATAAATGGTTTGAAAACCAACCTGGAATTTCTGTAAATATTGGCAGCCAACCATGGGAACCGGGACCGCGGAAAATATTCACGCTCAAATTGAGGATTGAATCCCAGATCATGGTTGCCAACAACAATCGCATCATAGCCCAGGCTTTGAACAAGCCGGAAAAAAGGGTCTTCAACAGCAGCGGACTTCTTCTTTTGATGAAAAAAGGAGACCAGTGGAGACCCCTGCAGCAGGTCCCCGGCATCCAGTAATACCGAATCAGGAGTCTCTGATCTGGCCCTTCGAATGCCTTCTGCAATATGCAGCAAACCCTTTCGTTTTTCATTCGGATACATCCAGGCCGTTGACATCCATCCGTGCATATCGGAAGTCACCAGTATCCGCAGGTCTCTGCTTTCTATTGCAGCAACGGCCTCGTTAAGTCCCACACATAAAAACAGCACCAGAATGCCACACATCATACCTGCTAAGCGTGAAAACAGAAAAAAAGCCATAACTAACCCTTTTTCATCTGGTCAGAAATCCATCCAGCCAGCATCGGTTTTGGATCCTCCCCGGCCTACCCATGCTTTCTTAACCGTGCGATATACATACCATTGCCATCTGTCTGAGGGGGAGAAATGGTCAGTCCTTTTTCTGAAAATTCCTGTGAAAACGGATTCCTGATCTTTTCAAAACTGAACTCTTTATGTGAATCGAGAAATGCATTGATGACCATCTCATTCTCTTCCGGTAGCAGAGAGCATGTGGCATATATCAACACACCATTTGTTCGGACACTGCCACAGCAACGATGTAATAAAGACAG
Source organism: bacterium (assembly GCA_018830885.1). Taxonomy (GTDB): domain Bacteria; phylum SAR324; class SAR324; order XYD2-FULL-50-16; family XYD2-FULL-50-16; genus JAHJRI01. The sequence continues at coordinate 12,034 of JAHJRI010000035.1, forward strand.
CTGCACCCTGGCGTTGTCCTTCACCTGCTCACGGGTCAGCCGCCAGCGCAACTCTGGATTTCTACGCCATGTACCCGAACATGAACATGGGGCATCGATCAAAACACCATCCAGCTGCTGCTGAAATTCAGGCAACCTGAGGCCATCCCATTGTACTGGCAGGATATTGGACCACCGCTTGTTTTTCCTGACTCTTCGGTTCAGTTCCCGAACCATGGAGCCGTTTACATCTGTTGCATAGATCTGACCACCGGTTCCCATCAGGGCTGACAGATGCAATGCCTTACCACCGGAACCGGCACACACATCCCACCAGACCTCTTTGTCTTTCGGATCACATATCAACCCGACGGCCTGTGAGGATAAGTCCTGTATTTCAATCCATCCTTTCTGGTAATCAGCAGCAAGATTCAGGTTTAACGGAGACAAGACCGCAAGTGACTTTGGGTTCTGCGAGTGAACATAATAATCGATATGATTCAAAGTGAGAAATTCGAGAAATGGCTGAATATCGGATTGTTCGACCCGCAGCCAGATATTGGCGCGGGTCTGGAAAGCGGTCAATCGTTCGATGCTCCAGTCTTCAACAAATTCTGGATTCAAGGCGGATATCTGAACGGGTCCTATTATCCTGCTCAGGATCGCGGCTTTTTCTTCCAGAGTCTTTGCATCTCTGAAATTATTCGTTTCCAGCCAGGTCCCAGACAACTCTGCATATTCAGCCCAGAAAACAACCCGGTCATCAATGGAGTTGCCGTCCAGTAAATAACCCAGCAAAAGTGCAACCCCCTTTTCTGCAGACGGAAGGTGCCTTAACCAGCCATACCACCTGTAGTAAGCGAAAATGGCGTTTGAGATAAACCGACGATCATGGGAACCATACTGTTTGTTCCGTCTGAAAAAGCTGGTCAGTCCCTTATCCACCGGTTGTCCGGATCTGAGTGGGTCTTGCAGGTTCGCCAGAATATGTTCCAGATTTCTGATCTGATTGCGATATCTGTTTGAATTATCCATAGAACGGCAAAAAAAAAGGTGAGCCAAACTCTATCTGGCTCACCTTTCAAAATCAGTTAACGGAAATGTTATCTTCAGGAAATTTTTTCATCCACTGTCGTTGGAGAAGCAATCTGCACAAATTCCTTTTGGCGGATGCTTTCCTTGCCAGTCTTTTTTTCATGATAGTTAAATTTGCCACGCCGTAACTGTGTTTCCAGTTTATCGACACACAGGTCGATCGCTTTGTACATGCTAGCGGGATCTTCAGCTTCTGAGTTCAAATAAAATCCATTTCCTTTGATGGTGGCATGAATGTGATTGCGATGCTTTTCAACGCCCATTGAAAACTTCGCATTGAGATTGAAATCAGTATATTTCTTAATGCGGCTGACTCTCTCGGTCACATAATTCTTCAATGCATCAGTTAGATCCATCTGTTTTGCTGTTATGGATACATCCATACTTGTCCTCCTAGTTATTAATAAGGATTGAACAAATTGCCTATCATGATAAAACCAAGCAGACCATTGACGCACCTGCTTCAAAAAACCTTACTATGATTAATACAGCAACGGGCTTAAAATATCCAGCAATTTTTAGGGTTTTCGTTCTGTTTCGACATTAAAAGTTGTCTTTCATCATTCTGAGTACACCCATCCGTTCAGTGCGCCCCCGTTCGTTTCCTGGGTCAACTACTGCAGCAACAGCCGGGCGATCAATTCGCAGAAATGGATTGATTCTTTTTTCCAGTTCGAGGGTTGTCGGTGTTGAAAAACGACCGGAACCGATTAATCTATCGACACTTTTTTGATATGATGCCAGATCCATATTCCCGGGATCGATTGTCCGGGCAAAACGAATATTCGCCTGGGTATATTCATGACCAAAATAGATTTTGGTCCGGTCGGAAAATGAGGCAATTTTGTCCATGGCACGCTCCAGATCGGCAGGCTGACCTTCAAAGAGCCTGCCGCAGCCGGCTGAAAAAAAAGCGTCCCCTACAAACAGGTTTCCATCAATATGGTATGCCGTGCAGAACATCGTATGGGCCGGCAAACTGACAACCTCTATCTCACGCTGTCCGAAGGTAACCGTATCCCCCTCTTTGACATTCAATCCCGCCGCTGGCAGTCTCTTTTCACCATCCGGCTTGACAACGACCGCGTCTGGGAAATGTTTTTTCATATTTTCAATTTCCCCGGCATGATCAAAATGAGAATGGGTTATCAGAATATAGTCCAGTCCCCATTTGTTTTTTTCAAGCCTCTCCAGGACTGGGTCGATTTCTCCACAATCAACCAGTGCCGTGAGATGTGCCTGATCATCATGAATCAGATAGGAAAAATTATCATCGTAGTAGGGTACAGTTTCAATTATAAGTTCTTTCATCTTGATACCGGCTAATATGTGGACGGAACCGCCTGGTCATCCGCTGCGATCCTCACAGGATGGGTCCTTAATGAATGTGGAATCTTTCCCAGCAGATCAGATAGGGCAAGCCCGCTACCAGGATAAACCAGGGCATTGTCTAATTCCAGCAAGGGAATCAAAAAAAAGTCCCGGTTTGGTAAATCATAATGGGGAATCGTCAACCGAGGCAACTCAATGAACTCGACACCCCAGAGCAGGATGTCAATATCGATGATGCGAGATTCCCATTTCACGCCGTTTCGCTTTCGCCCCACCCGATGTTCTATTTCGGTGATCACATCCAGTACCTCCTCGGGCTGCAGATGTGTCTGGCATCGTACCGCGCAATTGATGTATGCCTGTTGTGGCTGATTTTGAAATGGTTCTGTCAGGTAAAGGGAAGAAACACTGAATCGATCTGGAAAGTTCTCTTTGAGCAAGTGAATACTCTTTGAGACATATTGCTGCCTGGGGGCTATGTTGCTGCCCAGTGACAGAAAAATCAGGTTTTTATCAGCAGTTTCCAAAAAGATAAGTGACTGACAAGGCGGTTTTGCCTTTAGAATTTAAAGTGGAGATTAACCAGGTTGATGCTCTTTTTGTCTCTGACAGCGCCGGAGGAGGCAAAAAATCGTTGACCATCCGGGTTTTTGTCATAGTCCGGGTAGAAGGCAATTCTTGAACGGCTCTCATCAAATGTGATCCCCCGAATCGAGAAATAAACCCCTGCCGCCATTCCCAATATCCCGCCGTAGGTTGCACCTATAAGAAACTGTTCAGATAAACGACTGAATTTAAACCGTTCATCAGAAGAGATGGAGTCATCCAGGGTTGACCAGCCCATTAACAGCATGCCTCCATTGACAGATCCCCACAAAACATTTAAAAAAACGTTTTTCATCGGAGGCTGTGGCCTCATCACCATGCCTCCCGGAGGTTGCTGCAGGGCTGCCTGTCCAAAGATGGGATTCATTTCTCCCAGGATAATGATGGACAGAAACAGACAGGTGATCAACTTCTTTGCGGTCAACGACATACACTGGGCCCTTTTTCAAATTTCTCAACTGAAAACGCCTTTCAATCGCGCTTTATCTCAATCGACCGTCCGGAGGGCAAAAATTAGTCGGCCGTTGGATTGAGTTCCTTTCGAAAGACTTTTGAAGGATAGAAAGTGACAACAGTCCTTTCAGAGATTTCATAAGCTACTTTTGTCTTTGGATTTCTTCCGATCCGGGCTCTTTTGTGACGCACTTTAAAATATCCGAACCCAGAAATCATCACCTCTTCGCCTGCTGCAAGCGACTGTTTGACGATTTTCAAGATCGCTTCAACAAGATTTTTTGCGTATTTGCGATCATGGGTAATTTTTGTCATCACATCACGAATGATATCTTCCTTTATCCTTGTCATTTCATTCTCCAACTATCGAAACAAATTCCTTACTCCAAAAAAGCAATATCTGTTCCTGATGGAACAAAAACCGCTGGAGTATGTATAAAAAAATGAAAGCCGTTTATTCAATCAGCCTTTTGCGGTTAAAATAAAATCCGTTCTTTGCAACAGTCTTTAGGTTATAATTTTAATGAGCTGAAATCAATGTTAAAATTTCATTTATTTGCAAATCCTTCTCTTTTAAATATCCCGTCAATAGACGGATGCAGCAGATAAAGCATCTTCACAGCCATTGTCAGATAAAAATATTTTCATCATTCTAAATTTTATTGCCATATGGGTATGATTTCTGCCGTCTTGCCCAAAATACCTGAGAGACAGCGGGATGGCGGATGATCAGGCTTGGCTTCAATCCAGAAGTATGATATTTCTAGCGTTTAATGGTTGAATATTAAATAATAGGTACTACCTGCAGATTCCTGACAGCTGTCCTGCTGAAATCGGTTTGGTTCTGATCTGACTCAGGTATCCGGGAACACTTTTTTGAATCTGTCAATTTAAAATGGTTCAATCTGAAAACAGCCAAAGAATTTTTTTCATCAGTCTATTCACCCTGTACCTGGTGTTTTTCTTTTTTCCCTGCTGGGCCCAGGCGGCGGATCATATTGATTTTGACAATCTCAAAATGGATCAGGAGATTGATCCTGGCAACCGTTCCATTTTGATTATTGCTGAGGTCAGACCGGCGGCTGTTATACCGGGAGAAGAACTGACCCTTCGAATTATAGGCCGAACCGAATCTGGTTACCATCTTTACTCAATCCGGAAACAGGGTGAATATGCTCCCGATCCGACAAAAATCGTTGTTAAAAATCCATTTCTCACATCATCATCAGAAATGAAGGAATCACCAACCGTTCTGGTAATTGATGAAGCCTTTGAGATGTCCCTGCAGGTGCATAAAGGCGACTTTTGGATCAGTCGATCCTTTTTGATGAATAAAATGACACCACCAGGTTCATATCGGATATCGGGGTATCTGCTCTATCAAGTCTGCAGCAGTCGAATCTGCTCATTGCCCCTGAAAAAACGTTTCAACACCGAAATCATTGTTAATAAACCGTAACGAGATTCGATTCAACACCAAAACCGCAGGTCCATCCATCTATGCCCGAATTACCCGAAGTTCAAACTATTGTAAACGAGCTCGCAGAGAACCTTCCCGGGAGTACCATATCTTCCTGCCGCATATTGAGAGAATCGATCGTTCAAGGGGATCAAACCCGATTTCGAAGAATAGTCAAGAATAAACTGATCCAAAAAATTGAACGTCGTGGGAAATATATTATTTTCAGTCTTTCATCCGATTTTTGGATTGTTGTCCATTTGCGGATGACAGGCAAATTTGTCCTCCAGCCGAACAGCAGGCAGCCACAAAAGCATGACCGGGTTGTTTTTTATCTGAGCAACCATCAGAAATTGATTTATTCGGATGTCCGCTGCTTTGGAACCTTTGATTTGACGGATGACCTTCAAGAATGCCGTGGCTTGAATCAACTCGGCCCTGATCCGTGGAGTGAGGAGGTCACAGCCGCCCGTTTAAAAAAAGAACTCACCAATCGCAAAATCCCGATTAAGACGGCCCTGCTGGATCAGAAAATCATTGCCGGGCTGGGCAATATTTACGCGTCGGAAATTCTGTTTGATGCCGGAGTCAATCCAATAATTGCCGCAAACTCATTATCGGAAAGAAAATTATCTGTTATCATCCGGTCCATGAGGAAGATTCTCAATTTGGCGCTTCAATACAATGGGACCTCGATATCAGATTACCGCCGAGTTGATGATAAACAAGGGACGTTTCAAAATTTTTTGAAAGTATATGGCAAGGCTGACCAGAAATGTTTAAACTGCTCTTCCCAAATAGTCAAAATTACCCAAAACCAAAGAAGCACTTTTTTATGCCCCACATGCCAAAAATAAAAGGAATTTCTCCTGCCTATCCGGCCGTTATCTGTCTACTGCTTGCTTTGGTTGTCGCTGGATTGCCCAAGTGGGGATTTGGAAAGGACATGATGATTGTTGAGACCGGCAATCACCATAGTGCCTCCTGGCAGTTCACCAACGAATTGTCCGAACTCTGGCAGAAAACCTATCCGGAAATGAATCTGGGGATGATGCCATCCCACACCGGCAGTGTTGAAAAAAGATTTGATAACCTCTTAAAAAAGAAAAGCCGTTTTGTCATTGCGCCTCTGACTTCTGCAGCGCAACAGATCACATTGAATCGACCGATAAAACTGGTGACACTTTTATGGTCGGTCTATCTGGTTCCGATCGACATCGGGGGGAAAAATGAACCGATCGATCTAAATAATTACCGCTACTGGTACATCCCCGGTCAATCGGTCATCATTGCTGAACTGATGCATGCTTTGAACAAATCTTTCCTGGCTGACACCATCAGAGCTGAGTACAACGAAAGAACGGCAGCTCTGAGAACGTCTGAAACCAGCCTTTTCCAGGGAGAACGGAATGCTCTCGATATAAGGGAGGAGTCGTCAGGGCCACTCACCGAAGCTCTATCCGCCAAACCGGATAAAAGAAGCCTGATATTTCAGAAATCAGCCAGGATTGCAGGACTGAAAAATTTCAATACGGAGATCCTCCGGGTCGAAAACAGATCAATCCGGGAAATCTTTTCTCAATATCACGAAGGCATCCTTTTTTATGAGATGACAGGCTCTATTGACAACCTGGAACTCGCACTAGGAAACAAGCTGGTGACGACTCATTTTGATCAAAATATTCAGGATTTTCTGGTCAGTATTCACCCATGGATACAGCCCGTATACAAGAGCCGCGCCGGACAGAAAACGCTTGAATTTAATATGGCCCTGTTTGCAAATGCAAACGAAAATTCTAATTTTATCGTCAATATTCTTAAACTGCTTTCAGATCCACCGAAGTCCTATTTCCCACCCTCCTTTATATTCGGCAATCTTTCCATTCAAAGAACCAAAGAGATATCTCCTATTTTCATACATGCGGGTAGTCTGAAATATTTCGATCTGAACTGAACAGGATCAGTTTTACATCATGGTGCAAACCCCAATCGGATTCAGCAATAATTTGCTTGTAATTGTTACTTAAAAAACAGTAAATTAGCAAAAAGCTGGCCCTACATATCGGAATCAGGCAAAGTTATTGAATTACTTAGCAAAATTAATATAGAAAAAACTGATGTGGATGATCTCAACCTTCCATTTATTTCAAAAAACAAAAAACCACCGATAAACTCCGCTGAACAGATGATGATTGAGCAGCTTGATACAGAACAAAAGGGCCGGCAACGGTTTCCCAGTATTGATTCCATCATCGGCATGCGATCCTTTGCTTATCCTTTGAAATCTGGTCATCAATTTATTGTGAAAAAACAGATCCGGAAACTGGTTCTCAGCCTTCTTGTGTTTTGTATATGCCAGACGATGGTGTCAGCGGCATCCAGTAATCGTATAAAAATGAACTTCAATGATGTTGAAGTCATCAGTTTTATAAAAATCATCGGCAAGGAAACAGGCAGAACGTTCGTCTTTAACAGCAATGATCTGAAAGGGAAACAGATCACACTGATATCAGATCAGACGTTTTCAGCCGCTGAAGCATATAAGATCTTTGAATCGGTCCTGGAAATCAACGATCTATCCACCATCGAAGAGGGTAAAGTTACCCGTATTATCAGTTCAAAAGAGGCAAAAACAGCCACGACACCGCTCTATCAAGAAGACAGCGCCTTACACGACGGTGCTTTTGTCACCCGGGTCATTCCGGTCATTAATCTGGATGTCCGGACCGTTCGCTCCAATCTTGCACCGTTGATTTCCAGAAACGCAATCCTGGTCGCGAATGATGATGCCAATATTCTGATTCTAAAAGATAGCAGAGAAAACACGGAACGGTTCGCCAACATTGTCAATTCCATCGATAAGATCGACTATGTACTGACTTCGATCAATCTTGAACTCATTACGCTTTTACACGCCAATGCGATCGAGACAGCAACCCTGCTGAACAGTATTTTTGAATCAAAGACGAAGAAAACCACCTCAGAAAGCGTACAATTGAAAGTTCTGGCAGATAAAAGAACCAACAATCTGGTTCTTATCGGTCACCCCCTTACTTTGGAAAAGATCAAAAAACTGGTTATTCAGCTGGATAATAAAATCGAGACCGATGAAGGCAATATCCGCGTCTATCCCCTGAAAAACGCTAATGCAAAAGTCATCGCAGAAGTCCTGCAGAAAATTGCCACCACTCTGCAAGGCACTAAAAAGCAAACGCCCGCAACCGCGCAGTCAACCATAATTCCGGATATACCTTCCAACTCACTCGTCATTTATGCGGATCAGGCCGAGTTTCCAACCCTGGAAAGTGTCATCCAGAAACTGGATATCGAACGGTCTCAGGTCTTCATCCAGGCCCTGATCATGGAGGTCCGCCTGGACAAAAGCCTTGAGCTGGGTGTTGAATGGCAGGCATCCGGAGAGACGTCATCTGGAGGTAAAGATGCTATAGTTTCTGCCGGCGGGGTGGGAGCGACCGGACGTCCCAAGACACTGGCTGAGATCAGTGCAGCCGGTTCATCCGGCGCCGTGGTGGGTATCATCGGAAGCCCGATTACGTTCGCAGGCACCGAATACAGCTCCTTCGATGCATTTATTAAAGCCATGGAGAGGGACACGGAGATTGATATTCTTTCCAACCCTCAGATCCTGACACTGAATAATGAAGAAGCGGAAATCAAAGTCGGAGAAATCGTGCCGACGGTGGGCAGTATTTCGACAGACGCAAATGGAAAAGATACCATCAACATCCAGTATAAAGAGGTCGGTATTTCACTGAAAATCACACCGCAAATCAATTCCAATGACGCCATTGAACTGAAGATCGACGAAAACTCGAGCAACGTGATTGAAGGAAAAATCGGAGCCTATGATCAGGGTGCCATCACTACCCTGAATCGGTCACTGAAGACAAAGGTGGTTGTCGAAAACGGTCAGACAATTGTACTCGGAGGATTGATCAGCGATGAAGTAACCGATGTGGAAACAAAAACACCCTGCCTGGGAGATATCCCTATTCTGGGTTGGCTGTTCAGAACACAAAGCACAGGGACTAAAAAAACAAATCTTCTGATATTTCTGACACCTCAGGTCGTCCGCAACCAGGAAGATCTGGAAGCGGTCAGTGAAAAAGCGAAAGCGAAAGTCAACAGCGCACGCCAAGGCCGCTTCCGCATCGATGTTTCCAATGAGTTTGGTGTTCCCCAGAAACCTAAAAATGACGAGGAGAACAAAGAGGAGGCACCGCTTGAAAAGCCGTCTACCGAAGGCAAAGTCGCTGAATAGAAGCTACATACCGGTCCATGACACCCCGCTGCTGGTTTCACAGCCATGAAAGCCATGATATTTGCTGCCGGGTTCGGTAAAAGACTACTCCCTTTGACAATGAAAATCCCAAAGGCACTGGTCGTTGTACATAACCGCCCCATGCTGGATTGGGTAATTGAGCATCTGATGCGACATGGCATCAATGACATCATTGTCAACACCCATCATCTTCATTCAGAAATTGAAGCTTACCTGGAGATGAATTCCTATTCCATCCCGATTTCCATCTCACATGAAGAAACAATCCTTGGGACTGGTAGCGGCCTGTATCAAACACGACACTTCTGGGATAACTCCGATTTTTATGTCTGCAATGTTGATATACTGTGCAAAGCCGATCTCAGTGCGTTTTTCGCCTTTCATGGGAGCCATGCATCCCTGGTATCGCTCGGAGTCAATGATCGCGTAGCCAAATCAATGCTGCTGGTGGATCAGGAAGGGTATCTGGTCGGCAGAAGTGTTGCTGGACAAAAACAGATTGTGGGAAGACCACGAGGAAAGATCCATGAAGCAGGGTTTTGTGGAATGCATGCCATTTCTCCGTCTTTTTTCCAGCATGTCATTCCCCCCATGTCCTTTTCGATTATCGATGATTACATGAATCTGCTTCAAGCGGGAATTTCGATCCGGACATGGTCGATTGGTGATGCCTACTGGGAGGATATTGGAACACCGGAAGCGCTGAAAAGGGCCAACCGTGATTTCTCTGGTTGACCCGCTCTCACCCGTGAAATTCATATACCTATTTACCTGATCACCAAAAACAGCCCGCTTTTTGGATAGGCCTCCCGGAATTTTTCAGTCCAACTAAAATAGAACACGCCGATAAGGTCTAGCTTTTTTTCTTCTCGCTGACATCCGTATCGGTCTCCAAACCGCCTTTTCGCATGTCGGAATCTGTTTCTGGCATCTGGGAATCGGTCTCTTCCTTCTTCATTTCTTTATTGCCGACTTCCAGAACGTCAGCTGCGGTTTCAAGATAGTTTTCAAGGTTTGACGCCAGATTCTTCCGCTTCAGGTCCTTAGCCATTTCAGCGAGATCTTTGACTTCTGATCCAGCAGCATTTTCAAATTCGCTGGTGACTGTCGATTTAAATTCATTGGTTGCCTTGCGAAATTCGGCTAATCCACGTCCGATCGCTCTGACAACACCGGGAAGCTTGGACGGACCCAGAACAATCAGCGCAATTGCGCCAATGATCAGCATTTCCGTCATGCCCATATTGAACATTTTATCCTCTCTATGGCTGTTTGCGGCTGAGTGTTTTGAAAAACTCCAGAAAAGCGACTTTGCTCCAGTTTGCAGGTCCAACCAGCTTTCCCAGAACCCTGCCCTCCTTGTCAATGACGAAAGTCGTTGGCAGTCCTGTCACATTGAGTTGTGCGCTGATAGATTTATCCTCATCCATCACAACGTCGAATGTATAGGAAAATTTTTGAATCCATCGGGTTACATTGCTCGGATCATCACCGTAGTTGACTGCCAGCATCCGAAACGGCTCACCCTGCATTTCATTAACGAGTTTTTGTATATCCGGCATCTCCTTCTGACAGGGATAGCACCAGACCGCCCAGAAGTTCAGAAGAACAATCTTGCCTCGATTCGAAGAAAACAGCTCTTTTTTCCCGTTCAACAATTTATAGTCGAAATCCTTTACCGGAATCAAGGTATCCGCAACCGTAAAGTACTGTTCTTTCAAAAACCCTGATATATCCAGCGTTGCCCTGGTCTTGTCCGACACTGTATCAGTCCCCGTATCGCAACCGGAAATGACAACAACAAGCAGGACCAGCAGAACGATTCGAGAAACAGAGATTCGATTTGCAGATCTATTATCTATTCTATTTCTCATCCTGATACAGGTCAATCTGTTTAAAGCAGCCCGACGAGCCCTGCAGAAGGGGGAATCCGATAAATTCAATCATGTGATACAGACCGCGCGATCCTTTTTCCCGATTCATAGCACTTTTCAATGTTTCAATGTGAGCAGAAGATAACTGCCATTTGAAAGCCAGATCCGGAAAAGACGTTACATTCACCATTGAGAAGGTCGCCAGGAATCACATTGGATTGATATCTGGCGTAACCAGAACTGCAGATTTCAACCATCCATTCTGACAAACGGACAAAGACCGTTTCCGTCCTTGAGGACGAGAAGACCCGCGGTCGGTCGACCCCTATTTCAAATATTGTATCTGTCGTGCTTTTGAATTCATTATCATATCATTGGCCGCTGACTCGCGAGGAAGTCTGTGGGACACTTCATGAATAAAATCGACAGCTTTTCTGACTAAATCGGGATTTTCATATACCGACAGCTCCTTCACGATCACCTTGTAGAGAGCCGCTTCTGTCTTCATCCGGATTATCGGATCGATGTTTTCAACACTACTGCGAACCAAAATTTCGTTAAACAGCCGTTTTGCCTCTTTTTCGATTTTCTTTGACGTGTTGACTGTCTCAAGTATCAGCAAATTCAGGCTTTGTTTGATAGCAGCCATCGATTTTTGATCCACCGCATCAGAAATTGTACATTCATTCAGGTATGTATTCAGCAACTCCTCCGCCTTTTCGTGCATACCTTTATTTTCCTTAACGGCAGCTCTTTCAACAGCCCGCTGGTTGAGATTTTCGAAAATCGCCTGTTCGGTTCCCCGGTTCAGCACGGATAACTCCATGGAATCAACTAATTCACCCAGAAGTCGTTCAACTTTTCCCCGAATAATGGTATTGTCCTCTTTACAGGAAAACGAGCGTATTTCTTGATTGATATGATTTACAAGGGTACTGGTAGTTTCAGGCTGAATAATAGAGCTGTCAATCTGCTTGACCAGATTCTGAGATAAGTCTTCAGATTTATTCCGGACAAATTCATTGTTTTTTTGACAGGATATTTCAATAATTAATTCATTAATCAGTTTCCTGATTGTTTTTTCTGCCTCCTGATCAATCAGATCAACATTCAAGTTTTGTAGATAGGCTTGAAAGATCGATTCAGTGCGCGACAAAACCTCTTCATTTTTACCCTGACAGGCCCATTCAATTCCCTTCTTGTTAATAAATGCCATAATTGCCTGTTTGCTGCTCGACTGAATCGTTTCCTGCGAGAGCTGGCTGATGTATTCCTGCGACAACGCAACCACCTTATCCTGGACCCCGTTGTTTTTAGTATTGCATGTGATCGAAACCAGTTCCTCGTTGATATGGGATGCAATGGTATTTTCACTCTTCTGGGCAATGATATTCCGGTCTACCTGCGCCAGATATTCGGAGAGGAGATCATTCACCTTTTGTTTCATCTCCTGATTGGATGTATTTTGAGCCAGTTTAAGCAGTGAAGCGTTGATCTCTTTGCGGATATTCGCATCCACATCATTTCGGATAACTTCAACGCCAAACTCTTCGATGCTGGCCTGAAGAAGATCATAGGCTTTCTTGGTCACTGCTGCTTCAATTTTTTTCTGATCCGGATTGGAAAACGAGATCTCCTTGGCAGCTTTATGAAACATACCCACGATTCTAAAAGTATGAATAAATGATCGGACCGGATCCAGGAATAACCGCTCAAAAAAGGCTTTAATCATATTCATCATGCAATATTGGATTTTTCAATAAAAAACGTCAGCTTCAAACACAAAGGATTCCAGGCCCGAATAAGATTTCTTATTGTCATAACAATGTCAATAAGATCTGTCCGGCCCGTCAGTATCGTTCCGTCCACAAAAAGCCTCGTCAATTGAGAAGGATTGGGTGTAAGACAACCGTCTCACCCATGTTTCCCTTAGTCTTTCGGAGCCCATTGGGATTGTCAAGCAGTCCTTGTGATATTCAAGCCGTCAAAAGGTATTTTTACCTGACTCAGCCAGCTGGCAACCATCGATTGACAGCCCCTATTCAATTTGCCTCAAATCGGAACCGGCTCTTCAATTCACGGATTCCCAATGGTTTGGGCATTCTCTCAGCTGGTTATTGATGACAATGTGATACTGAATGGTTTAATTTTGAGTCTAAACACAGGTTGGTAAGCATCCCGATCTACAAGCACGGGTTCACCCAGTTTTTATAAAACGGGCTTTAACACAATCCAATTCATTAGACCGTATGGATCCATCACAGGCACAGCGACTGATCACCGAACTGACAGAAAAGATAAATCATTACAACGATCAATACTACCTGGAGAGTCAGAGCAGTATTGATGACAACGAGTACGACATTTTGCTTGAACAATTGATTCAACTGGAAACGCAATTCCCGCAGTTTTTAAGCTTGAAATCGCCCAGTCAGAGAGTGGGTGGAAAACCGGCAGCGGATCTGGCGGCTGTCAAACATGCCCATGCCATGTTAAGCCTGTCTAATCTCTATGCCCTGGCTGATCTGGACAGTTGGGTCGATTCTGTCGTCTCCCGATTGTCTGAAAACCAACCCCTTTTTGGATGTGAGGTAAAAATTGATGGTATTGCCATTTCCCTGATCTATCGGAATGGTCTGCTCAGTCAAGCGATAACCAGAGGGGATGGTGAGACCGGTGACGATGTTACCCAGAACACCCGAACCATTCGCAGTTTACCCCTTGAACTGCCACAACCACTGAATCTGGAACTGCGTGGTGAGATCTTCCTGCCCAGGCAGAGATTTGAATTAATCAACCAACAACGTCATAAAGAGGGGCTACCTCTGTTTAAAAATCCCCGCAATGCTGCTGCCGGGACTATCCGGATCAAAGACAGCAAACTGGTTTCTCAGCGGGGCCTGGATGTCCTTATCTATGATATCGTCGCAGGACAGATCGGTCAGAGACATTCTAAAAATCTGGATTTCCTTGCTGACCTGGGCTTGCCAGTTAATTTTCATCGTACAAACTGCAGTACCGTGAAAGAGATCTATGCCTTTTGCATGCACTGGGAAAAAGCAAAATCGGAACTTCCCTTCGACATTGATGGCGTTGTCATAAAAATCGACGACTTGGAACAGAGACGCGCATTGGGGGTTACCGCAAAATCCCCCCGCTGGGCGACCGCATGGAAGTTCAAGGCAGAAAAAGCCAAATCCCGCCTGATCAGCATTGAGAATGCCATCGGCAGAACCGGTACACTGACGCCGGTTGCCAATCTCGAACCGGTTGAACTGATGGGAACTGAAGTGAAACGGGCAACCTTGCATAATTATGATCAGATTGCACGTCTGGGGATCCACACAAATGATACACTGATTGTCGAAAAAGGAGGCGACATCATCCCCAAGATCGTCGGTATCGACTTCACCCAGAGGCAACAGAATGCAAAACCGATATTACCACCTGAAAACTGCCCGATTTGTGGATCCCGGTTATCTCGCCTGGCAGAGGAGGTCGATCTGCATTGTGACAACCTGTCATGCCCTGCTATTACTGAAGGCAGCCTTGAACATTTCATCTCCAAAAAGGCAATGGATATCCAGTCCTTCGGGCAGGCCATGATTCGCCTGTTCATTCAAAAAGGTCTGGTTGGAGAAATCCCTGATATTTACCTGCTGCATGAGAAAAGAGATACCCTGATCGCCCTGGAAGGGTTGGGTGAGAAATCGGTGGAAAACCTGCTCGAAGCCATTGAACTGAGTAAAACCAGACCGTTGAACAATTTCATCTATGCCCTGGGAATTCGCCATATCGGGGAAAAAGCAGCCAAATCCATCGCGGCTAAAACCGGATCCATCCCCCGGTTTCTGGACCTGACCGACAAAGACCTGGATTCAGTTCCCGATTTTGGTCCAATTATGATATCGTCGATATTATCATGGATCCGAAACCCCGACCATGTGCAAATGGTCGAAACGTTAATGCGATTGGGGTTAAATCCTGAACCGCTGGAGATCGCTGACGGGCTCCCTTTCGCCAACCAGCGTATCGTCATCACGGGAACACTGTCCCAACCCAGGGAAACCTGGAAGAAACGGTTGGAATCGGTCGGTTTTCAAGTATCCTCAGCCATATCCGGAAAGACCAGCTACCTGCTTGTCGGTAAAGATGCAGGTTCAAAACTGGAAAAAGCATCCAAACTGAATGTACCCATTTTGTCCGAATCCGAAATGGAGTCGCTTTTAGACGGTTAAACAAATGAAAGTTCTAATTATCGGGGCAGGAGAAACAGGCTTTTATATCGCTTCCGAGTTTTCCGAAGATAACTATGAAGTGACCCTGATTGATGAAAATCCCCATCAATTAAAGGTGATCCAGCGCAGTCTCAATGTCGCGGGAGTCCTCGGAAATGGCACTTCACTCTCCGTACTGGAAACAGCCGGTATTGCTACCACCGATCTGCTGATCGCCAGCACCGATCATGATGAAACCAACCTGATCTGCTGCCTGCTGGGCAACCACTACAATATCAGTCATAAAATAGCGGTAACCAAAACCGAATCCTTTATGAAAAAAAAGGTGATTGCCGAATATATAAAATCGGGAATCAGTCAGATCATCAACTCGACAATCGTTACCGCCCAGGAAATTATTGCTACAGCCAGTCTTGCTTCGGCAACAGAGGTCTCGGCTTTTGGAGAGAAAAACGTCCTGCTTGTTGGATGTCGCATCAAAGAGAACTCTCCCTGGGCAGATCTTTACCTCAAGGATATCCGGCAGCGGAGCGAAAAAAACCAGTTTCTGATCGCAAGTATCGTTCGCGATGGGGAATCCTACATCCCCAGGGGGCAGGACCAGATTATTCAGGGTGATTATGTCTATATTCTGATTCCCCGCCATAATGCAGAGGAACTCAACCATCTGCTGAATGTGAGAATTTCTTCAAACAGAAAAGCGGTCATAGCCGGCGACAACCTGATTGCAGAGCGGGTCGCCAGCGGGTTGCTGAGAAGTCATTATACCGTAACGATGATCTGTGGAAACGAAATCAGTGCCACCATCATGAAGAAGAAGTTTTCTCATCGGAAGCGTTTTTCTGTCATGCAGGGGCAGGCTGAAGAAGTGAAACTTCAGCTCAAAGCAGATGTCGCTGTTTCTTCGCTTTTCATCGCTGTGACCAATGATGATCACCTAAACATTGAATCGGGAATCGTCGCCCGGTATCTTGGCGCCGGAAAGGTGATCAGCCTGATAAATCGCCAGGATTTAATTCAATCCGCTGCCAGCGCCGATCTTGATATCGTCATCTCTCCCAGGCTGATCACCGCGCGTCAGGTGAAAAAAATGATCCGGGGCAGAGAAGAATCGCAGAACTTTACCACCATATCGGAAACCAATATGGAGGTACTTGAAATGATTGCCAGCGGAAATTCATCAATCCTCAACAAGCCAATCAAGGAGATTGATTTCCCGCACAATTCGCTCGTGGGGGCGCTCATCAAAGGAAAAAACAATGTCATCATACCCACGGGTGAAACCATCATTGAAGCGGGTGACAAAGTGATCATGGTCACCGTTCCGGAAGGCGTTCCCAAACTCAGAAAAATACTGGAAGACGAATCAGGAAAGCAGTCGCTGGCAATGAATACATAGTCTGTTTCAATCTTTAGCCCATCTTTGCTGTTGCTGCATATTAAGTAATCTCTGAAACGGATGTTCTTGAAAACACCACCTATCTGCGTCTATCTACTCACTTATAATCGACCCCAGTATTTTCTTCAGGCACTCTACTCGCTGCTGAACCAGCATTTTGAAAACTTTCAGGTAATCGTATCAGACAATTCAACAAATGATGAAACAGAAATACTGATACAAACCATCCACCACCCAAAGCTGCAGTATATCAGAAGAACACCCAGCACTCCCTCATTGGAGCATTATAGAAGGGTATTATCCGAAGTAACATCTGAATACTTCATGATATTCCATGATGATGATATTATGGAGCCGGACTGTTTACAGATTCTTTCATCTGTCCTGGATACTACCCCTGCGGCGGCGGCTGTTGGCGGAAATGCAAAAATATTCTGGGATAATAAAATCCGTTTCACACGTTTATTTTTCAAACCTGAGAAAGAAAACCGGGTGTTTCGCAATGGAACCGAGTTCGCAAAAAAATACCTGACATTTGATGGCGTCGCCCCTTTTCCATCTTATATGTACCGTAAAAGCCTTGTTCAGGGATTGCATCTGGAAGCCCAGGAGGGTGGTCAAAGCGCTGATGTTTCTTTTCTTTTAAAAATCCTGAAGCGAGGAGAAATCGTCTGGGACAACCGCTGTGTCATGCAATATCGAAAACATCTTGCACAGGATAGCCAGGGTCCTGATATAAAGGAATTGTATCAACTGTTGCGCTTCATTTACCGGAATACAGATATTCCAAAAAGGTCATTTGAAGCAGCCTACTATCGCCATAAAGCCTGGGCCGGCGTTCTGAAAAGTCGTTTTTTTAACACCGGTGGTAAATTCACTGACAAAAGAATGAAAAGGATCTATCGATCTATTTTCTGTTTTTCCCCATTCGACATATTTTTAAAGCTGTTCATCTGGAGAATCCACGCAATCATCGCCCGGCGCAGGACCCATTAATACATTTCATGGAAATTTAACACGATCAACCACCCTTTCTATCCTATGAAAATTCTATATGCCTGCATGAAATATGACTATGGAGATCCCAAACGCGGGCTCGGATATGAATACTATAATTTTTACCTGACCTTTAAAAAAATGGGACTGGAGATTGTTGAATTTGACTGCATGTCTATTTTGAACAAAATCGGCAGAAAAAAAATGAACCTTCTGCTCTGGGATACGGTCCAAAATGAACAGCCCGATCTTCTAATCTGCGCCCTGATGCGGGATGAATTTGATCCCGCAGTAATCAGAAAAATATCGAAAGAGACCAACACCACAACGTATAACTGGTTTTCAGACGACCATTGGAGATATGATCGATTTTCCAGGCATTGGGCTCCCATGTTCAACTGGGTTTCCACAACGGACCAGGAAGCCATCTCAAAATATCATCGAGACGGTTATCAAAACGTCATCAAAACGCAATGGGGCTTCAATCCGGATATTTACAAGGCCCAGGATACCCCCTACCAATATGATGTGACATTTGTAGGCCAGGTGCATAGCAATAGAAAGTCGATTATCAATACGCTTAAAAAAAATGGGATCCAGATTACCTGCTTTGGAGCCGATTGGCCAAACGGGCGGATAGACCAGGAAGAAATGATTGCTGTTTTTAACCAGAGCAGGATCAATCTGAACCTGAACAACTCGTCAACGAATAAATGGTACCGTTTCTGGAAAAAAGATCGCGATCAGATAAAGGGCAGAAATTTCGAGGTGCCCGGAAGTGGTGGTTTTCTCCTTACCGGGAATGCGGACAACCTGGAGAAGTACTTCGTCCCCGGAAAGGAAATCGGATTGTATGCTTCAGAAGACCAATTAACCGAACGGATCAAATACTATCTTGAAAACGAATCTGAACGAGAAGCTATCAAAACTGCCGGTTACCGACGCTCACAAGAGGAACACAGCTACAGCAGGCGATTTGAGGTCATTTTCAACACGATTTTTTCTAATCCTGTCTTCTAATGAAAAAACCGGTAAAGCTTTCAACCGCATTGTCCTTTTTCATGAAAAACACCCGCCATATTCTGGACGGGCCCCCTGTTTATCTCTGTTCAGCCGGCAGCATCCTGAGACAACGAACAGGGCGGTGACGTTGTACAGATGAATAAGAAAAGCGACTTTTGTTATATGCATTGATTAACAAGGATGACAACCCGATATGCATAATAGGATTAAAAGTTTTTTCGGAGGTTTAGTGATTGATACCCTGGGCATGCCATTGACCATGGTAATCGGGATCCTCGTAACGCCCCTGTTGTTCAGATTTATCACCATTGCTGAATTTGGCTACTGGACAACCATCCTGGACTTTATCAGTTTTCTGAATATATTGAATTCAGGTATCACCATCTACCTGGTTCAGACAATTGCGAAGGAAACATCAGTCGGAAGTGAGCAGACGAAAGCGTCCATGAGTTCAATGAGTGCTTTTCAGTTCTCCCTGGCTCTGCTGATGCTGCTGGTCTGCCTGGGCATGTATTTCTTTTATCCATCTTTCGGAGACCCGACCGGGCAGTTTTCAAATTTTCATTTTTTTATTGGGTTGATGGGGATTTACCTGGCAGCCAATTCTATCTGGACATGGCAGACCAATATCCTCTATGGCCAGAACCGGGTGACGCTATCAAACAGCCTGGGGCTGGTCCAGAAGCTTCTCATGCAGTTACTGCCGATTTCCCTGCTTTTTGCCGGCTTCAACCTGATCTCCTTCCCGGTTTCCTATATAGCCATCAGTCTTATTCTGATTCTTATTTCAACCTTTTTTACCTGGCGCTATTTCAAACAGCGGTTTTCTCTATCTTCGATTCGACGGGAGCGAATCAACGATATTTCTTTATTCAGTTTCAGAAGCATTCTGGGAGGGACAAGTTATTATGTGCTTCATTTTACCGACACCATCATCATTGCCAATTTTCTTTCAACCTCAAGCGTTACAGTTTATGTTCTGACCATGAAACTGGCAAACTTCGCCAAGTTCATTCCCAGTAAAATCATTTCCCTCGCTTTTCCCAGCATTGCCCAACTGATCGCCGAAAAAAACTATGACCGGTTGCATTCCGTTTCGATAAAGCTCTTTAAGGTAGGACTCAGAATCGGCTTGTTTGCAGGAGCGGCCATTTTCTTTTTGAATGAACATTTTGTTCCCCATTGGGTCGGCGCAGATAAATTTGGCGGTCAAATACTGAGTTTCATGTCTGTTATCATCTGTTTCCGTGAAGCAGTGGCCGTGGTTTTTATCAATATCATCTATTCAACCAAGGAAATTAAGGTCATCAATTACATTCTTTTTTTCGAAGCTATTGCTAATATATTACTTTCCATTGTTCTGCTGCGTTTCATCAGCATCGAAGGCGTTGCCCTGGCCACCATTATTTCCTCCTGTTTTCTTTCAGTTGGCTATGGATGGTATAAGGCTACCCAAATAATCTGTGCTCCCAGACTGCATTTTATCCTGCCACTGTTCTCCACAACACTGCGCTTTTTGCCGACATTTCTTATATTCTGGTATGGAAGCACCCTTCTGGCGCACCATTTCTCCTGGATCCTGTTTGTCGGGCTTATTCTCGTTGCAGGAATAATCAATCTGATCAGTTTTGAAGGTGCAGCCATTATAAAATATCGCAGGCTGTCATTGAGGGAGATCGTTTATAAAGTGATCAACGAAGCATGAAGATCGATTGATATGGTTTTTTGCGCGGCTGGGAAAAACAGAATGACGCTTTGCGGGCTAACAGTGATATTCCCTTAAGGGCACCTTGATCAATTAAAATTATCGAACCGCACCGAAGGGTTGATCTTTCTAGAAATGCACGAGTCCATCCATGGAGCCCCTGGCAGCCCCATGGCTTGCAGGGGTATTGAAACACCACCCCTTTGATGCTACTGCGTTCCATTTAATCAAGGTGCCTTTAATAGATCGGATCTTGACCATTTGAAGAAATCGATTTTTTTTTGTTATCCTTCACAGCGCTGTAAAAACGAAACAGCTGTTTCAGCAATCCGGCCGGGAAAACACTCAAAATCCCCCAAAAAGACGAATAGCGGGCGAACCGCAGCAGTTTTTGATCAGCCATAAATTGGAATATATTGTCGCCCCGAAGGCCTTTTGCTTTATCAACAACAAAACTCTTTGATTCGGATTGAACCACTTTTATCATTGTTTTGTTAATTTGCTGAAGGTCGTATCCCATTTTTCCCGTGTCTTTTAAAAACCGGATACTGTCATCAAAACCAACTTTGCTGCTTGCCTTTACGGGTCTGTAGTTCAAGCGGGCTTTTACACCAACAGTTGACAGGATTGCACATCGCTTTTCCCTGATTGCTCTCAGTATGATTGACAGATGATCCCAGGCAAAACTATCTGAAACAGCCTTCACCTGTGTTACATTTTCCATCCAAAGCTGTCGCTGGATAATCGTGCTGCTGAAAAACCCTATGATATAAGGCATTTGTCCATCACAAGCACAAAACAGGTCATTCCCATTGGAAAATATCAAATCCGTCTGCAATCCGTGGGGCTGTTTTCCCTGGGGTGTGGGATTCAGATCATAATCGACGACTTCTCGAGAATAGAAAAGGTACATGACATCTGGATTTTGAGTCAGAAATCCAGTCAATATAGATAAAGCGCCCTCGACGATCACATCATCATCGGCAAGCATCCAGACATACTCCCCTCTTGCATGTTCGACTACTTTTCTAAGATTTTTGACAGGTCCAATGTTTTCCGAATTCCTATAGTATCTCAAATTCGGAATGCGATTTCTAAAACCATCCACAACCGCTTCAGTATTATCCTGGCTTCCATTATCACTGATGACAACCTCTACGTCGGTTCTGCCTGCAGTATTGATTTCTATACTGTTCAGGGCCTCTGTCAGTAAAAGTGAGCGATTGAAGGTGGGAATACAAATTGAAATCAGCTCTGTCATGTGAATGAGTGAAAGAAGGTAGTTACCAATACGAAAGGTGACGGTTAAATCTGGCGATATTGTTAGGGGGACCGTGATCACAGGTGCATTTCAGCTACTCCCGGGTATTTCTCAGCCCCGTGGTCAATCAGGAGACGGCAATCATAAATATCCAAATGGATTCAGGATTTCATCGTTTACCCTATGTCCGGATAAAAAAATGGGAACCTATGAACCAAACAGGTCTCAGGCCTTTTCAACCTCCTGCACAATCAAATCGGCCATTCGTAAAGGGGAAAAAGGATCATCTCGGTGATTGTTCAGATAACTCTTCATCTTTTCCCGATACCCGGATTTGACAGAATCATCCATGTTTTTTAAAAAACGAAGCAATTCATCTCCTGAATTGAAATCCGACAAATTGATAAAAGACCCTTCAGGCAGATATTCATTTATATTGGGGGC